>QEXZ01000099.1 GCA_003160755.1 Methanomicrobiales archaeon | reverse complement strand
ATGCTTTTTCCTATCGTATCCACATCCAGCTCATCAAAGGAGTCAACCAGAATAACGGCATGAGGATTACCCAAACTTAACGCAGTCAGCCTGACCTCACCTATTTGCTCATTCACAAAAAGCGGCTCATCTATTCTTTCAAACACGGGCTTTCCCATGAAAACCCTGATAGAAACTACTCCCTCTCCCACGCCCGCACCAAAACCCGTCTCATCTGGATCTTCTACTTCGGGAACAATCAACCCTGCTAATGTTTCTACGCGTATTCGCCTGTTTCGCACTAAGCCTTTTTCGTATGCGTATCGAGCAAAGCACCTAATCCCGTTCCCGCACATCTCCGCCTCGGAACCGTCAGCATTGAACACTCGCATCCGCAGATCATACGAATGCGTGGTAGGTTTGCAAAGGAATAAGACGCCATCTGCACCTACGGAAAACCTTCTCGTGCATAGGAATCGAGCAAGTCCCTCCTTCTTTTCGTCCGCTATACGCTGTTCTCGGTCGTCTATCAAAATAAAATCGTTACCCGCTGCCTGCATCTTTGTGAATTCAAGTTTCATTTTGGTTTTTAGCTGTTCAGTTCCCTTTTATATTATAACCACAAGATTACACAGATTTTCACGAGAGATTGTATAGGATAGAAGAAGTCAGAGAACAGAAGTTAGAATTCTGTTTTCTATTCTCTGATTTCTGGTCTTGTGTTAATCTTGTGGAATCTCGTGGTTTCTTTTTATCATTCACCCAAATGCGCTGCTACTGCCAGACCCTGCGCCTGCGAACGCGCTTTTGCAAGTAGATGCTCTATCGTTTCGGGTTCGTATATGCACGCATTTATAGACAGATTTCGGGCATCCGAATATGCCTTCTGAATTAACGGTTTTATTGTCAAAGGAGTTGGATATGCAATGTCCAAAGCCAGCGCCTGCGATTTTATGCTCGCTTCGTTTATCAAATCGGCGATGGTGTAAGAAGTTGGGTATTCATGCTTTATGTGCGTGCTAAGTGCCAAAGCAGATGTTATACCTTCTTTTATATCCGCAAAGTACTTCGAGGGGTCTATATGAAGAACGTCAGGTGTGAATACCGTCTCGCCTTCTGCGTCATACGCGGCGCGCAAGTCCAGTCCCTCGGTTACCGGATAGATTTCAAGCTTTGCCAGCATCTCGGCAAGCGGAGCTGAAACTTTTTCGCCCTCCTTCACCGCTACTTTCTGCTGTTTTATCTCTACCTTCCCGCCGGATATTCCCGCAGGTATGCCCAGATTCTGCAGCTCGCCTACTATTGGTCCCGGCTTGAGCGAAGTAGGTCCTTGTTCTACTACAATGTCATGCGGAGCAACGGCACCAGCCTTTATCGGAGCCGGTATTTTCCCTTCTTCCATTACTTTATACAAATCAAAAGCATCCAAATCAGTAAACACCAATGCCGTCTGGTCATCTACAAAATCCGCCAGGTCCGCCATCGCGGCCATCCCGCTTTCTTTCATAGAGATGGAAATCAAACTATTTTTCGATACTCGCAGCCTTGCTTTATCCGTATCCCGGAATTCTTTTCGTATCCGTTGTAATTGCTTTGATCCTAATCCCCTTATTTTCGCTACACCTATTGTTTTACTTGCGCTAATCGAATCTTTTATGCTTGAAACCTGCCCCTGCTTCCATGGCATTGCGCGTTTTACCTTTTTTTTCATCTCTCTTCACCACCCCTCTCTATCTCTTCTTTATCCTTACATTGTACATTAATTACATTGTTTGATTATTTATTTGTTTCAGCATAAAAATACTATGCCTTTCACGATATTCAACAGGCTAAAACAACTTCTCGCACATCTAACCCTCTAAACCCGCCAAACCCGCTAAACCAGTTTCACTGTATTCCCCATCGTTGTCTTCATGTAGATTGAACCTATGTTCTGCCACCCTCGCTCCAAACGCGATTCTATCGCTTTTATCACCGCTGCGCCATTCTCCGCTATGTCCTTCGCATCCATGTCCTTACGGCCTATATTCACCCATAGCGTTGTGGTTTTTGACTTCACTCGGGCGATTTTCTCCAATCTCGTCAATAACTGCACCGGGTCAGCCCCCGGGGGGATAGGGTCGGGCATCTTGCCCTTTGGACCTAAAATAGTGCCCAGGCTCTTACCTATAAGCGCCATAAGCGAGACATCAGCAAGGAAATAATCGTATTCATTCACCAGCTCTCGTGCTTTTTTCTTATCCATTGTCTTTAACTCTTCGGGGTCTATTACGCCGGCACCTGCCTCTTTCGCTTTTAATGCTATCTCACCGCTACCAAAAACACCTATCTTCGGCTTCTTGAACTTCTTTGGTAGCGTCACGTCTACGTTTATCCTGCTCTTCGGCTGTTTCAGGTCTACCCCCTTCAAATTTATGCAGAGGTCTACGCTTTCAACGAATCCCCGCTCTTTTGACTTCAACACCTTTTCCACTGTTTCCACTATCTCTTCAGCTTCCATATTTACCAAACAAACCCGAATTAAATAAAACCTTTCTCGTGATTTTCTATCTCAACTTTCCCTTCTTCTATGTCCCCCTGCATTTCCTTTGCATCTTTGCCTTCCACCTTCACACGCATTGAAACACAAGTGCCTATTACTTCTTTAACAGCCCCTTTCAACGATGCCGCCAGCATTTCTCCTCTCTTCTTTTTCGCTATCTCCTTTATTTGTTCCATGGATATATCACCCGCATAATCAGTTGCAGACTCCGTTTTTGCCTTCTCAATCCCTAATTCCTTCTTTATCAATGCAGATGTCGGCGGTGTGCCCACACTTATGTCCACTTTTCCACCATCAACCGTTATCTTCACCGGGACTTCCATTCCTGCATAGTCCTTCGTAAGCTCGTTCATGCTGTTCACCACTTCCTTTATGTTTACTCCAAGCGGACCCAGAGCAGGCCCCAAAGGGGGTCCCGGGCTTGCTTTTCCTCCTTCTATCAGGACTTCAACGACGCTCATTTTTTCTCCCTTTTCTGTTTATACATCATTATTTTATTTCTTTCCATGTAAATCTATTATATCTATTAAAATTAAAGAAAACTTTCTCGTGAAAATCTGTGTAATCTGTGGTTAGAAAAGAGAAAAAATGGGGTCAAAGATTGGTGAAATATTAGAGCCAAAAGAAATCAGTTTAGATGCGCTATCGGGTAAAATCGTCGCGGTAGATGCGTCTATCACGCTTTACCAATTCTTAAGTACCATCCGCCAGCCAGATGGAACGCCACTGAAAGATTCCTCAGGTAGAACGACTTCGCATCTTTCCGGGTTAATATATCGCACAGCTACTTTAATGGAGCAGGGGATAAAGTTCGTATTCGTTTTTGATGGCAAACCCACAGAGCTAAAAGCGAAGGAACTCAAAAACCGGTCGGAACGGCGAGCCCAAGCAATGCGGAAGTGGGAAGAAGCGAAGGTATTGTTTCCTGAGGAAGCCTTTAAGTACGCTCAAGCATCGTCAAAGGTGGACAAAGCGATAGTAGAAGATGCAAAGACGCTTTTGGCATATCTGGGCATTCCGTGTTTGCAGGCGCCCTCGGAGGGAGAAGCCCAAGCGGCGTATATGGCTCAGAAAGGAGATGCCGAGCTCGTTTCGTCGCAGGATTACGATTCACTTCTTTTTGGCGCTCCCGCTATGATAAGAAACCTCACCGCTCCGAGGAAAAAGACAAAGCTTGAGGTCATCGAATTAGAAAAACTCGAAGAAAAACATGGGATAACCCGTGAACAGCTTGTAGACATCGCAATTTTAGTGGGGTCTGACTTTAATCCCGGTATAAAAGGCATAGGCGTTAAAACAGCTCTAAAACTGATAAAAAAACACCACGATATCGAAAAACTAATGGCACAATCCGAGATAGGGAAAAAAGAGGGAATCGAGGATTACGCGCTCGTCCGTGATATCTTCTTGCATCCTGATGTAAACAGGAGTTATGAACTAAAATGGACAAATCCGGATGAAGGGAAAGTAAAAGAATTTCTTTGCAAGGAGCATGATTTCTCAGCTACGCGTGTGAGTAAAGCACTGGAAAAAATATCACGGTCAAAACATGATGTTCCACAGCAAAGGATAGGGCAGTGGCTGTAATTTACTAACGTCTCGGTGATTTCACTATTTACCGCAGAGAACGCAGTTTAGAGGCTTAGAGGTTTAGAGGCTTAGATTGTTAGTTTTAGTTAGTCCAGCTAATCCCGCCAAACCGCCAAACCACTAAACCGCCAATCCGCTAACCCGCTAAACTATATATAGTCCTAATTTTATCATACTTTAACTAAATAAATCAGCAAACAAACTTTCTTAGCAGGGGTAAGATAAGATGTCCAAGCGACACAGACCAAGAAGAGGCTCACTTGCCTTTTCACCGAGGAAACGAGCAAGAAGCGAAACGTGCAGAATAAAAAGAGATGAATTAGCCGCAGGCAGAAAAATACAGGGGTTTGCAGGCTATAAAGCGGGGATGACTCATCTCGTCCTGACGGATAACGCGCCTCACAGCCAGACAAAAGGGATGCAGATTTCCGTTCCTGCAACGATAATAGAGGTGCCATCTATGAAGGTAGAGGCTCTTCGGCTCTATAAAGCTACCCATTACGGTAAAAAGGCGGTAACTGAAGTATGGGCAGCAGGTGAGGCTGGGAATACTGCTGACCTGGATAAAATAGCGGATATAATCAAAAGTTCAGACCGCGATTTGAGTATGGGTTTGAGCATAATCATTTCTACATCGCCCGAACTTGTGAGCGGATTACCGAAGAAGAAGCACGAACTAATGGAGATAAAGATGAGCGGGGAGATAGAGAAAGACCTCGAATATGCACAAGAAGTGTTTGGAAAGGAGATAAGAATTGAGGATATATTTAAAGTGGGTGATTTTGTAGATGTTACTGCACTGACAAGGGGAAAGGGCACACAGGGACCTGTGAAGCGGTGGGGTGTGATGATACAGAATGCCAAAGCACGGAGGTCCGGGAGAGGGCGCCATGTGGGTTGTATTGGCGGCTGGACACCGCGCCGTGTAAGGTGGAAAATACCTCAGATGGGGCAGACAGGGTATCAACAGCGAACCGAATATAATAAGCGAGTACTGAAAATTGGAGAGAATGGAGAAGAGATAACGCCAAAAGGAAGCTTTTTAAACTATGGCATAGTGAGAAACGGCTATATCCTGCTGGAAGGCAGTGCTCCGGGGCCGAAAAAGAGACTTGTAAGAATCTCTCATGCTGTACGACCTCATCCTAAGCCCGTTATGCCTGAGATTGTTTATATAAGCAGAGAATCACAACAGGGGTAATAAAAAAGTAGAATAAGAGAGATGGCGAAAAAAGCAAAAGTACTGGACCTGTCAGGGAAGGCCATAAAGGAAATAACACTACCTATGGTATTTATGGATGAGTACAGACCTGACTTGATACGAAGAGCTGTGCTGGCTATGCAGTCCCATCGGCGGCAGCCAAAAGGTCCAACACCATTGTCGGGACGACAGACATCGGCAGAGTGCTGGGGCACGGGTAGAGGAATGGCAAGAGTGCCTCGTATAAAAACAGGCAGTAGAGCTGCTCGCGCTCCTCAAACAGTTGGTGGTAGAAGAGCACACCCGCCAAAAACTGATAAAGTATTAAAACTGAAAATAAACAAAAAAGAAAAGCGAAAAGCGGTGGGGTCTGCTATCGCTGCTACCATAGACCAGAACCGTGTACGAAGTAGAGGGCATAGGTTCAGCGAGGAGGTTGGGCTGCCGATAGTGGTGGAAGACTCATTCACGAGTTTGGAAAAGACCTCAGAAGTAGAGGCATTTTTGAAGTGCATCGGTGTGTGGGATGACATACTTCGTGCGAAAGCGCGAAAAGTGAGAGCAGGGAGAGGAACAACAAGAGGTAGAAGATACAAGTCAAGAAAAAGCATTTTGATTGTTATCCCAGAAGAGGGAGAGGAAGAAACAGTAGAGACTAAGAAACTAAAAAAGACTGCGAAAAATTTGCCGGGTGTGGACGTGTCTTACGTGGATAAGCTAAATGCGGAATTGCTTGCACCGGGGACACATCCTGGCAGACTAACCATCTGGTCAGAATCTTCTCTCAACTTTTTCGCTAAAAACTTTA
>QEXZ01000098.1 GCA_003160755.1 Methanomicrobiales archaeon | reverse complement strand
GAATTAAGCAAAACAATAAAAAATAACATATCCATTGATTGGACATTAAGGGAGAATATTCAGGCTAAATTAAGGGTTTCTATTAAACGATTGCTTAGAACGTATGGTTATCCGCCAGATAAGCAGAAGGTTGCTACAGAACTTGTATTGAAACAAGCTAAGCTAACATGTGGGGATTTGACAGATGCTGCCGTTTAATTAAGTTATTTTTTGATTATCCCTAAAACTATAATAATTGTCTTTTCCTATTATGACGTGGTCTACAATCTTAATTTTTAGAAGCTTCCCCGTTTCATTTAATCTGTTTGTAACATCCTCATCTACTTTTGAAGGTTCTACATCTCCGCTCGGATGATTATGCACCAGAACAATCGCATTCGCACTTTCTTTTATCGCTGATTTAAAAACCTCTCTTGGGTGGACTAACGAGGCATTAAGGATTCCGATAGAAATAATTTCATCCTTGATTATCTTGTTCTTCGAGTCAAGATGGAGAATCATAAAGTGTTCCTTATCTTTTCCTAACAGTAACGGCAGGGCATATTCGTATACATCCTTAGCGCATTTTATTGGCTTTCCCTCTCTTTTTGATATTGCATGCCTCTTATTAAATTCAAATAGGGCAATAATTTGACAAGCTTTTGCAAAACCAATTCCTTTAATTTCTTGAAGTTCTTTTAACGAACATTCTGAAAGTTTATCTAAGCCATACTCTTTTATTAATCTGTTTGACATTGCAATGGCATTTTCTTTTTGATGGCCTGTTCTCATTATTAAAGCAAGTAACTCGTCATTGCTAAGAGAATCAGGACCGTCTCTTTCTAATTTTTCTCTAGGCCTCTCATCTTGAGAAATATCTTCTATTCTTGTATTGTTTGATTTACTTTCCTCGCAATTTTTTTTGAACAGAGCTTTTCCCACATCTCTAACCATCAAATTATATTTTTCAGAAAATTTCCTTATTTCATTTAACATCTCCAAGCAGTGATCTGGAGTTGAAAAGATATCATTAGGCCTTGTTTCTATTTTAAAAATTTCATCGTATACATGAGTATTAAAAACACAATATTTTTCCGGATTGTGGAATGTTAAAATACAACTTGCTAAAGATATACCTACACCTTTAATTTTACATAATTTTTTTATTTTTTTACTTTCTTCTTCAATTTCAAATGCTTCCCGAGTAATTTTTTCTATTTCCGAACCATCCATTTGTTCAAGAAAATTAATTACCCTTTCTCTATTTTTTTCTAAACCTTTAGGAAATCTCCATTTTACTATCTTTATCAAATCTTCTTTTGTTAGAAAAATCTTTCGGCTTATTGTATTCTCTATTTCTTTTTCTAAATCAAAGGATTCATTCTTACTGTTATACTTCTGTAGCCATTCTGATACTTCTTGGAGTTGCATATTATTTATTGTAAAATTCTCATTCAATAATATCAGACTTTTTTTTAAAAAGAAAGAAGAAAAAAGAAGAGAGTTTACTTGATTTTCCCTCCTTCTACTCTCACTCCTCCGCCTTGTCTTTACTTAATAGGGTTCCTCTATTTCCAGCCAGGGAATCCTTTCATAATGTCTAACATTTCGGGTCGCCAGTTTTAAGTTCAATTTCAAAGCAGTTGCGGCAATCAACGCATCCATCAAGCGGCACTTGTACTCACGTTTCAGTTCACCCGCCTTGCACGCAATTTCTGAAGTGACTTCAACCTTTTCTAAGATTCTTACTAACCCCCTAACTTTTATCTGCACCAAAATGTCTTTCATACTTTCCCCGGCAGCTAATTCCGCCTCTGTTATGACTGAAATAACTCCTCTAACTTTGCCATTTTCTATACTCTTAAGATATTCCTGTGCCTTTTCCAAGCCGCGCAAGTGGTCAATTAGTATATCCGTATCAACAAGAACTTTATTCAACGCCCTTTTCCTCTAACCTCTGCTCTGCTTCATCTCGAATCTCATTCACATAGTCAATCCCGCTTTTTTCCTCTGTCCAAATTCCAAAACTATCTTCTACTGGTCGTCCCTTCTTCACCTTGCAAATAATGACTTCTTTCTTTTCGTTGACCGCCATCTCTATCTCATCACCTGCCTCTATTAAGATTTCATTTCGTATTTCTTTGGGGATGGTGAGCTGATAGTTTTCATTCACTTTAATATTCGCTATTTCCATAGTCATCTTTTTTCCTCCTTATACTTAATAACTTCTCCTTTTACTTTTACTCTTTTTCCTCGCCCTCACCTTCGCCCTCACCCTTCACATCATAATCCACATCCACGTAATCACCTTCACCCTCACCCGCTTTCTTCTCCTCACCTGCTCCCGCTCCAGCCCCTGCTCCTGCCGGTGCACCCTGTTTAGCTGCTTCTTCCGCAGCCTTCTTCTGCGCCTCTTGATACACCACGGCAGAAACCTCATGCAGCGCCTTCGTCAGTTCATCCGTATCCACCTTTATCTTTGCCATATCTTTCGTCTTCAACGATTCTTTCAGCTTGTCCTTCGCTTTCTCTACCTTCTCTTTCTGCTCCGTACTTATCTTGTCCCCCAGCTCGGTAATCGTCTTCTCCGAAGCATACACAAGCGAATCAGCCTGATTTACGAGTTCTATCTCTTCACGCCGCTTCTTGTCCTCTTCACTGTACTTCTCCGCTTCGTGCACCATCCGGTCTATATCGTCCTTTGCCAGTTTCGTAGATGCGGTAATTCTAATCGAAGCTTCCTTGCCCGTACCTAAATCCTTTGCATTTACGTTTAAAATCCCGTTTGTATCTATGTCAAACCTAACCTCGATTTGCGGTACGCCACGTGGCGCGGGTGGAATACCATCCAGATGAAACCTGCCAAGCGAAGTATTATCCGCAGCCATCGGGCGTTCGCCCTGTGCAACATGTATCTCCACACTTGTTTGACTGTCTGCCGCTGTCGTGAACACCTGTGATTTCTTCGTTGGTATCGTCGTGTTCTTCTCGACCAGCGTAGTTGCAACGCCACCCAGCGTCTCAATACTGAGCGTAAGCGGCGTAACGTCAAGCAGAACTATCTCCGCCTTTACATGACCGCTGAGAATACCCGCCTGTGTCGCCGCACCTATTGCCACCGATTGCATCGGGTCTATCCCACCCACCGTTTTCTTACCTAAAATCGCTTCAAATCGTTCACGTACCATCGGCATTCTCGTGGGACCGCCAATAAGTAATATCTTGTCTATGTCGTCAGGCGAAAGCTTTGAATCTTTAAGCGCAGTTCGTATCGGCGACTCTAACCGTTTCAACGTGTGTTCCGCGAGCTCCTCTAATTTCGCTCGCGTTAACGTCACCTCTAAATGCTTTGGCTCACCGCCGGAAACGATAACAAACGGCAGATTTATCGTTGTAGATACCGAAGAGGAAAGTTCTATTTTCGCTTTCTCTGCCTCGTCCCGTATACGCTGCATCGCCGTCAGGTCGTCCCTCAAGTTTATCCCTTCTTTTTCTTTGAATCCCGCTACAAGCCAGTCTATCACTGCTGCATCCATGTCCGTTCCACCAAGATGCGTGTCCCCGCTTGTGGAAAGCACCTCAAATACGCCTTCGCCTACGTCCATGATGGTAACGTCAAAAGTGCCACCACCAAAGTCGAGAACCGCGACTTTATATTCTGCTTCCTTTCCAAGCCCATAAGCCATTGCCGCCGCTGTCGGCTCGTTTATTACCCGTTTTACATCGAATCCCGCAATTTCTCCCGCATCTTTCGTCGCCTGTCGCTGATTGTCATCGAAATACGCAGGTGCCGTGATAACAGCAGCATCTACCTTCTCGCCTAAATACGCTTCTGCATCCGTCTTTATCTTCTGCAATACCATCGAAGCGATTTCCTGCGGTGTGAATTCCTTGTCCACGGTCTTCACGTATATCTTCTCAGAAGACCCCATCTTCCTCTTCGTTTCGCGTACCGTTCCTTCAGGATTAACTACCGCCTGCCGTTTCGCAGCTACGCCGACTAACCTATGACCGTCCTTTGTAAATGCAACTACCGATGGAAACATCTTCCCCCCGTATGCACTACCTTCTGCACTCGGTATTATCTTCGCTTCGCCACTTTCATCCACAAACGCCGCTTCTGAGTTCGTTGTTCCAAGGTCAATGCCTATTATCCTTCCCATTTTTATCTGTCCCTACGTTTTATTTCATTTCAATTTCAATTCAATTTCAATGACTTCTTGAATTTTATAAAAAAAAATAAAAAAGAAGGAAGAAAAAAAATTAGTATTCTCCCATTCCTTCCATTCCGCCCATTCCACCTGGAGGCATACCGCCGCCTGGAGGCATACCGCCGCCTGGCTGCGCACTCGACGCTATTACATCGTCTATCCGCAGTATCATCGTTGCTGATTCTGTTGCCGAGCTTATCGCCTGTGTCTTTATTCTCAATGGTTCTATGACACTTGCCTTTATCATGTCCGCTGGTCCGCCCTTGATCATATCCAGACCCATATATTTGTTCCCGGATTCGTGTTCAGACCGAAGTGCAACGAGCACATCTATGGGGTCTAAACCCGCATTCTCGGCAAGCGCTCTCGGAATGACTTCCACTGCATCTGCGAATGCCTGTATTGCCAGTTGTTCTCTTCCGCCTACGGTTGCGGCGTATTCACGCAGTCTCAGCGCCAGTTCTATCTCCGTGGCTCCGCCCCCTGCGACATATTTGCCGTCTTCTACTGCACATGCCGTTACTCTTAATGCGTCATACATTCCACGCTCTAACTCGTCCAACACGTGCTCTGTGCCACCACGGAGCAATATAGATACGGATTTCGGGTTCTGGCAATCTTCTACGAATATCATCTCGTCGCCGCCTATTTTCTTCTCTTCTACTGTTCCTGCATTTCCCAGGTCTTCTGCTCTGATCTCTTCCATCGTCGTTAATACTTTACCGCCTGTTGCGCTCGCCAGCTTCTTCATGTCGCTCTCTTTTACGCGTCGTACAGCCATCACACCTGCTTTTGCAAGATAATGCTGCGCCAGGTCATCAATACCTTTCTGGCAGAAAAGCACATTCGCTCCGCTTCCTGTTACTTTGTCTACCATACTCTTCAGCATGTTCTCCTCTTCGTCCAGGAACGCTTTCATCTGGTCGGGCGATGTAATCTCTATCTTCGCATCTACTTCCGTCTTCTCTATCTCCATCGCAGTGTTTATCATCGCTATCTTCGCATCCTCCACGAGCTTCGGCATCCCCGAGTGCACGCGTTCCTTGTCTATTATCATCCCCTTTATCAGCACGGTGTCTTCCTTGCTTCCTCCCGTCTTCTTCTCTAACTTTATGTGGTCCGTGTCTACTCGCCCTCCTGGCTCTGCTATCGCTATTACCGACTCCACTGCAAGGTTAGTCAGCAGTTCTCTTGCAACCTCTGCTCCCTTTCCAGTCATAGAAGTCGTTGCTATTTTCTTCAGCGTTTTGGTATCGTCGGGCTTGACCGTCTTTGCCATTTTCTTTAACACCTCATACGCTTTCTCCGCCGCCAATCGGTACCCTGTTACAATCAACGTTGGATGTACCTCCTGATCCAGCAAGTCCTCCGCGCGCTTCAGTAACTCGCCCCCTATAACAACTGCACTTGTCGTGCCATCTCCAACTTCATTGTCCTGCGTCTTCGCTATCTCTACCATCATCTTCGCCGCGGGATGCTCTATGTCCATCTCCTTCAGTATCGTCGCTCCGTCGTTTGTTATTACAACGTCGCCCATAGAGTCCACCAGCATCTTGTCCATTCCCTTTGGTCCCAGCGTAGACTTAACTGAGTTAGCAATGGTCTTCGCTGCGAGAATGTTCCTGCTCTGTGCGTCTTTTCCTCTTGTCCTTTCACTACCTTCCTTCAATATCAATATCGGCGTTCCGCCTAATTGTCCTGCCATGTGTTTTATTTCACCTCTTTTTTTTATATCTGTGGTTCTATATAAAGGTTAGTATATAAATAAATACAAATCTGCTGCACATACTAAACTATGTAAAATAAATCATTGACACAGATTAACGCAGATTAACACAAACCTTTCTTTCAAAAAGAAAGCTTTACCAAAGAAATTTGTTTTTCTTTTAGCACAGGTTTTCTTTTTTTTGAAAAAGAAAAAGTGTTGCGTAAA
>QEXZ01000097.1:4712-6129 GCA_003160755.1 Methanomicrobiales archaeon | reverse complement strand
TGTGTGTAGCGCGCGAAACAGTATGGGCAGGAATGTTCACAGCCACGGTAAGGGTTCGCACCCCAACGGAACGGCAGGAACTTCTTGTCAAACTGATGCAGAAAGGACTTGCATTCTACTGGTCGGTAGTGGACCGGAATTGTTATCTTTATCTCCTGTCTGTTAGCGAAGGGTATTATTTATCATTATCATCCTTCCAGTTCCACCATTTCAGCAGTTCAGAATCGTGTTTCTCGCTGGATGCAAAATATACAGCACAGCGAAACATCTTAAGCCCTCTCTGCAAACGTTAATATATAACCATTGCAATCCAGAATGTAAAACTCCTGCATTCCGTAAAAGGTGGTATGCAAATCCTTTACGACCGTAACTTTATCTTTTATTCTTCCGTACAGCTCCTGAACACCTTCAATCTCCATGTATAAAGTAAGCGTGCCACCGATTTCCTTATCCCTCAGCACAGGGAGCGCTTCACTCAGACTTCTCTTCCCCTGAAACATTATTTCCACGTCACCACACTTCATCATCGCGTAATCCAACAGCCGGTCCTTTTGCCAAGAAGTCATAATCTCCTGAATCTCTTCTATGACGCCCATAACGAATTCAAATCCTAAAACATCTCTGTAAAACTCTACGGTACGATTTACATCTTCGACCATCAGGTTGGGGGCGAGTTTTTTCATTGCCATAGTCATTCCTACGTTTTAGAGTATAAAAAGCTTCCAAATATAGATTTATTTCAGTTTTTTACTATCCCATCATCAATTGTGCCACAAGGGAACCTGAGGTTCTATTAATTCCGTGACTTATCCATGCACCATGAATATTCTTTGACTTGTATAAGAGATAACACAGCAAAGTTCCCTGAACGAAAATAGGAATCATTCTGAACAGCGTAAATTCAGGGTGCCATGCAAACGCGACCATCACCGAAACGATATACGCCAACGGTAAATTTTCGGTGTTTTTATACGCGAAGAGGAAAAATACGCCGCGAAACAGGAATTCCTCGTTAAACGCATCAAAAAATAGAGGAATGCTCCATATCATGACCAAATTGGAAGGACTTACAAATTGTGACGTCCATGCTAGCGTCATCTCAGGATTTTGGACGAATATCACGGCGTTGGTCAGCGTGGTGATTATTAGAATACCAAATCCAAGGAGAAGACTTAACCCCTGCCTCTCTTTCGTGATACCGAAATCGCTCAATTTGTATCTTCTCCGTTTTATGATTATTATACCGGGCAGCAGGAACAGAATCACTTTTGCAAAAAAGTAAAAGTACCACTCAAAAGGACCCGTTGGCAAATTTCCCATAAGCATTCCATAAAAAGGATTGCGGGAAGTGTCATCAATAGCATATCGAAATACGGCTGCCATCTCTTTTGTTTGACCAAGCCATATATGATTAAGA
>QEXZ01000097.1:0-4612 GCA_003160755.1 Methanomicrobiales archaeon | reverse complement strand
AGGACCCGTTGGCAAATTTCCCATAAGCATTCCATAAAAAGGATTGCGGGAAGTGTCATCAATAGCATATCGAAATACGGCTGCCATCTCTTTTGTTTGACCAAGCCATATATGATTAAGACAATCGCAGGGAGTATTTGAAGCGCTACTGCTATCCTGAGCATGTTTTTAATTGTATATAAATAACCTTGGAAGAAAAAATAGTCTATGGCAGTTAAACAAAAAGGAGCCCATGTGGAAAGGGGAAAGCGAAAGATAGATTATGACGTGGTTCTCATAGGCGATGTGTTCTATGATATCGCCACGATGCCCGTCCAAGATTATCCCGAGCGTGACAAGCAGATAGGATGTGAATTCATGCTCAGTATAGGCGGTCAAGCAGGGAACTGCGCTGCTGCATGTGCTTCTTTAGGATTAAAAACCGCTCTTATTTGCAAGATAGGCGGTGATGTACTTTCAAAATGGATAATATCGGGGTTACAAGAATTGGGCGTCGACTGTTTCGCAACGACATCAGAAAAAGAAGAGCTTCAGCATCCGGGAATAACGGTGAGCATATGCTTTGAAGATGGCAGCAGGTCAATGCTGTCTGACAGAGGAGCGAATTCGGACTTGAAGGAAAA
This sequence comes from Methanomicrobiales archaeon, assembly GCA_003160755.1. GTDB lineage: Archaea > Halobacteriota > Syntropharchaeia > Alkanophagales > Methanospirareceae > QEXZ01. The sequence goes on along the minus strand of QEXZ01000097.1, from coordinate 3,989 downwards.
AGACGTGGATTTTGAGCTATTGACAAAAACGCGATTCTTGATGCGTGCTGGTCACTGGAACACCGAGGGTCTTTTCACGGTAAATGATAAAATACTCCGCACGGCGAAATCTGCAGGCGTTTATACTGCCGTAGATGTCGGCTGGAGTGCGTACCTCCACTGGACTGAAGCTGCAAGACAAACCGTTTTTGATTTCCTTCCTTCTACTGATTTCCTTTTTGTTAACGAAGCGGAGATAAAGGGATTGAGCGGGAAGGAGAGGGGCGAGCACGAATTATTAGAAAAAGGATGTGAAAACGTGGTTGTTCACAGGGGTGCAAAGGGGTCATCATGGATAAACAATGATTTTGAGAGGAACTGTCCTGCGTTCGATGTGAAGCCAATAAGCCCAACAGGTGTGGGCGACGTATTCAACGCAGGTTTTATATACGCATTTCTGGAAGGTCAAGAAGCAGAAGAGTGCCTCAAATTTGCCAATGCCTGTTCGGCAGCACATATAAGTAAAAAAAGATTGAGGAATGTATTTCCGACGATAAAGGATGTAGCACCTTTAACTTAATTTGTGATTTGGTGCTTGTGATTTGAGATTTTTTTATATAGACAATAGAAATAAGCAATAGGTAATCAGAAATGGGAAAAGGGAAATTGGTACCAAGTGCATTTTTCGTTACTTCCGGCGTGGGCATGTACTTCGAGCAGGCTAACGCTTTTGACCTCGCTTTACATGATGCGGGCATAAGCGAATGCAATCTGGTTGAGGTTTCTTCCATACTTCCAGCGAAAGCGGAGGAAATAGAGCGAAGCGAAGCGGTGGTAACACCGGGAGAGATAACCTACTGTGTGATGTCAAGGGCAAATGGCGAGTCAGGCGAGGTCATTGGTGCAGGTATAGGATACGGCTGGATATGGGGAGAAAATGAGGAGGGGATAGCGCAAAAAGACTTTGGCATTATCTGTGAGCACCACGGGCATTATTCGAGCAGGTATCTGGAGGAGAAGATAAAAGAGAAGTTGTATAAGATGGCTGAGACACGAGTTCGGGATAAGGAAACGAAACTATGGATGAAGATAGAGGAAAAGAAGTTGGAAGTAAAATCCGTAGAGATAGAAGATGGAAAATTCGGCTCGGTAGTCGTGGCACTGGTGTTTAGATTATGATTCTAACTGAAAGTTTAAGTGTTAAAATATTTAGTATAACTGTAATATTCATTGTTGAATAAGCGATAAAAGGAGAAGAGAGAAAGTGGAGTTAGAGGAGTTACCCGGTGTTGGACCTGCAATAGCAGAGAAATTACGTGAAGCAGGTTTGAATTCGTTAGAGGCGATAGCAGTAGCGTCTCCCGCAGAACTGGTGGCAACAGCGGAGATAGGCGAATCCACAGCAGCAAAGATAATAAACGCCGCACGGGTAGCTGCGGACATTGGTGGATTCGAGACGGGCGAAAAGATATTAGAAAGGAGACAAGGTATAGGCAAGCTAACCACGGGCTCTAAATCTTTCGATGATCTGCTGGGTGGCGGTCTCGAAACGCAAGCGATGAGCGAGTTTTATGGCGAATTCGGCAGTGGAAAGACGCAAATAGCACATCAGCTCGCAGTAAACGTGCAGTTACCGCCGGAAAAGGGCGGGTTAAACGGCTCTGTCATAATAGTGGATACGGAGAACACGTTTAGACCGGAGCGAATAAAGGATATGGCTGAAGGTGTGGGACTTGATTACGAAGACATGCTTAAAAATATTCACGTTGCGCGTGCTTATAATTCAAATCATCAGATATTACTGGTAGAGAAGGCAGGAGAGGTTGCAAATGAGCTGAAAAATACGGAAAAGCCGATACGGCTGATGGTAATAGATTCGGCGACTGCACATTTCAGGAGTGAGTATGTAGGACGTGGAACGTTGGCAAACAGGCAGCAAAAGATAAACAAGCATCTACACGACGCACTTAGGTTTGCAGACATCAATAATGCGGTGGTGATGATAACTAACCAGGTGATGGTGAGACCGGACGCCTTCTTCGGTGACCCTACAAGACCCATAGGTGGTCATATAGTAGGGCATACCGCTACTTTCAGAATATACCTGCGTAAGTCGAAAGGCGAGAAGAGAATAGCGAAATTAGTTGACTCGCCTAACCTGCCCGAAGCTGAGGCAGTGTTCTCCGTATCGAAGGCGGGAATCGGGGATTAATTATCCCTCTGTTTCCATCTCTTCTTTGCACGTTTCGCACACCATCAACCCGTCTCTCATTACCAGGTCATTTGAGAAGGTTCCACAATTCTCGCATATCCCCTGCCCCATTCCTTCTCCTTCACCCCCGGTCCCGCCGAATGTCTCCCTGTCCACGTTCATCTCGATTAAATCCGCCAGTATCGTGTTCATCTCCGACGAAACAGAGAGTATATCCACGTCTGCAACGATGCCCACCAATTTATTATCTTCTATCAACGGTATCTTTCTTATCCTCTCCTCCGTCATCATTCTCGCTATGTCTGACAGGCGGTCGTTAGAAGACGCAGTTATCAGGGGCGTGGTCATTATATCCTTCAATTTCACGGTGCTTGGTTTTGTGTCCGTGCTCACCACCTCGCCGATTATATCCCCCTGTGTAACCATTCCCACGGGCTCGCCATTCTTAAGTACCACTATACTGTCCACACCGTATCTCTTCATTAGCTTCGCAGCCTCCCTCACGTTTAACTCTTTATCTCCCTGCACTACCTCTCGTACCATTACATCCCTCAGCGGTATATCGGTTTCCATCTCTTCTCACACAATTATAATATAAGCATAAACTATGAATAATTTAAATATAGTTTGGTGATAATGAAATACGTGATTTTAATAGGGGACGGAATGGCGGATTATCCGATTCCTGAACGTGATAACAAGACCGCTTTGCAAATCGCTTCTACGCCCAACCTCGATTTCATTGCTACCGCGGGCATCTGCGGCGCAGTAAAAACAATACCTGAGGGAATGGATGCCGGAAGCGACATTGCCACCCTCTCCCTTCTTGGGTACGACCCTGCAAAATATCACACCGGAAGGGGTCCGCTGGAAGCAATGGGGATGCGCATACCGCTTGATGAAGGCGATATAGCGTTTAGATGCAATCTCATAACGGAAAGCGAGGGAAGGATAGTGGATTACAGCGGCGGGCATATAACGAACGAAGAGGCAAGAGGATTGATAGCGGCGCTTAATGAAGAATTGCAGGTACGTGTAGAAGGGACACAAATTGAACTTTATCCTGGTGTTAGCTATCGAAATGTTCTGGTTCTCAAATCGGAAGATTATGTTTTTGAGCGCGAAAAAGAATTTGGAGGGGCACCACCACACGATATAATTGGTGCGCGAATAGCGGATGAACTGCCGAGAGAAGAGATATTGCGGAATATCGTGCTTACTTCGAGAGAAATATTGGAGGGACATGAAATAAACGTGAGAAGGGCGGCGGAGAACAAAAGGAAGGCGAATATGGTATGGCTCTGGAGCGGTGGTAGAAAACCCTCAATGCCTGCGTTCTGTGATACGTATGGAGTAAGCGGTTCGGTGATTTCAGGTGTTTATCTTGTAAAAGGCGTGGGGCGGTGCGTGGGCCTGGATGTGATAGACGTGCCTGGCGCTACAGGGTATATTGACACAAATTACGCGGGCAAGGCGGAATATGCGTTGCGCAGTTTGAGGGAGCAGGATTTTATTCTGGTCCACGTAGAAGCGCCGGATGAGGCGGGGCATTTAGGCGATATCGACCTGAAAGTGAAAGCGATAGAGGATTTCGATAAGCTCGTGGTGGGTAAGATGTTGAGGGGGTTAGAGGATGAATTTGCAGATACGGGCGGCGAGGAGGGCTATAAAATATTGGTCATGCCTGACCACTACACACCGGTATCAGTGAGGACGCACACAAAAGAGCCGGTGCCTTTTGCGATCTATCGGTCGCACTACGAGAGCAGCGGCAAAGAAAGGAGAGGTAAAAAAGCAT
>QEXZ01000096.1 GCA_003160755.1 Methanomicrobiales archaeon | reverse complement strand
GGCTTAAACCACATGCTTTTGGCATTGACCTGCATTGGTTGCCGCATACGCAGGGCAGCCTCGAAGTAGCGAAGATATGCAAGCGATACCATCCCGACATTCCCGTCATTTTCGGTGGATTCTCTGCCACGTATTTCTATGAAGAGTTGATTCGGTATCCCGCCGTGGATTTTATCATACGAGGTGATTCCACAGAAGAATCGTTGTTACAGCTCATGAAAACGATTGTTCAGAGAGAGCACGGCTCTTCCTTCTGCGACATCCCTAACCTTGTATGGAAATATAATAGCAATGGTAATGGCAATAGCAATAACGGCGAGATGCGTGTGAATCCGTTCACCTACGTTCCCACAGAGATAAATAAATTTTCAAATAACTACCTGCCGATTTTCAAATCCGCATTGAAATACCGTGACCTCAAAAGTCTCATTCCGTTCCACGGCTGGTCTTCGCATGAGTGGCTGGACTACCCGATTACGCCAGTACTAACTTGCCGTGGCTGCATCCACAATTGCATATTCTGCGGCGGCTCCCGGAATGCGCTCGCAACGTACTGCAACCGTAAAAAACCCGCTTTTCGCGACCCGGAATTGGTAGTGAAGGACATTGTAAAAATCACAGGGTACACAAAAGCGCCAATATTCGTCATTGGTGACATCCTGCAACCCGGTGAAGAATACGCGTATACCGTTCTGCAAGAACTGAAAAAGGAGACATTTGATAATCATCTGGTGTTTGAGTTATTCGATACGGTACGCAATCCCGAGGAATATTTCACGTGCGTGGCGGATTCGGTTGAAAACTTCAACTTTGAAATATCCCCGGATACCCATGACGAATCAATACGAGCGGCAGAAGGCAAGCGGTATACAAATTCCGCGATAGAAGAGAACTTAAAATGGGCTCTGGATTCGGGCTGCAACAAGTTCGACCTGTTCTTTATGATTGGTCTTCCCCTTCAGACATGCGAATCCGCTATGGCGACGGTAGATTGGTGCGGGTCGCAGATGGATAAATTCGGCAAACGCGTAGTTCCTTATATTCTCGCATATTCGCCTTTTATTGACCCCGGCTGCATTGCGTATGAGCATCCTGAAAAGTTCGGCTATAAAATCCTGTTCAAAACACTCGAGGAATACCGCAAAGCAATGCTATCGCCAAGCTGGAAATACGCGCTGAATTACGAGACCCGATGGATGACCCGGGACGAAATCGTGAACTGCACGTATCAAGCAGGGCTCAAGCTGAACGAGTTGAAGGCGGAATACGGTTTGATTGACCCGGCTTCATTTAAGTCAACGGAAGAGCAAATAAAGCTTGCAATTGAGCTTACTGCTGCGATAGACAGAATAAACGAGATGACCGATGCCGATTTATCCACACGGCAGAAAAGATTGATGCAACTGAAACCAAAGCTCGATACGATGCTTAATTCCGTTATTAACGAGAAGAGGTACATGGAGTGGCCTGCTGCGAAGGGGAATTTACGGATTTTTCGCTTTATCAAAACGACGATAGCGGAATATTTACACGGTGGGTGGTAACACCGAAAAGGGCACTATCTAAAAATCCAGTGATTTATCACCGCGGAGAGCGCAGAGCACGCAGAGTTTTTAGGCTGTTTCAATCATTAGCCAGTTTTTCTGGTGCCTTTGCGTTCTCCGTGTGCTCTGCAGTGAAATTTAAGGATTTGGCAATTTCACTAGAAAATTTGACTGTGCCACCGGCTTTGCACTTAAAGTCACTTTTGCACCTAAAGTCGGTAAAATATTGGACTTTAGGTGCAAAGCCTATAGCTGGTATAAGTATAAATAGTATGAAGGGATACAATATAAAAGGTGGTGGCAAAAAGTGGCTGAGATAAAAGCGATTAATCCCGCGTTTCGGCACAGGCAGTACCTGTTCCGCAGGAAGGTACTCAAGTTATTTGGAGGGGCTTTTCACGTCTATGAGGAGAATGGAAACGTTCTTTTCTATTCAAAACAGAAAGCCTTTAAACTCAAGGAAGATTTTCGAATATACTCGGACGAAAGTCAGACTCAAGAGCTTTTGACCATAAAAACACCCCAAATTCTTGATATTGGCGCAACATACAATGTACAAGATGTAACTACCGGCGAGGCTGTGGGTGCTTTAAGGCGAAAAGGGCTGAAATCTATTTTTAAGGACGAATGGATTATTCTCTCTAAAGAAGGCAAAGAAATAGGAACGTTGACAGAAACCAGTCTAATCGCAGCTCTTTTAAGTAGAGCCATCAGCTTAATCCCGCAAACATACGTTGTCTCAGCAAACAATAGAGAAGTTGCTAAAATCAAACAACATTTTAATCCGTTCGTACTCAAGTACACCATGACAATAGTAGACGAGAGACCTTCAGTTGACCCGAGACTTTTGATTGCCGCAGGAATCCTTTTGACCGGTATTGAACGCCGGCAACAATAGACTGAAAACAGTGGGCAAAGGGCACACGAAGATATGGAACAAGAAATATCCCCTTGGTTATTTTGGATTCTCCTCATGGTTACTTTTGCTTTATTCCTGTTTCTTCGTCAAAGAAGAGGGAAACGTGAAGATAGATTTAAGCAGTGGCTAAAGAAAGTGGATTTACAATCTCCGCTATGCTTTAGGGATTTTCTCACTATGAAAGCATGGTTAAAATTGTCAATACAAAAGGAGGGGGAGGGAATAAAACTATATCGTTTTTTCCTTATCTGCTCTTTTGCTATCTGCTATTTGGTGCCATATTTTTTGTTCTTTTATCTCTGTGGGCGTGGATAGAATTTCCTGAAGAGTTGGAATTTATCATAATATTTATGACCATTTTCTTTCCAATTTCAGGTTATTTGCATTATAAAACAATAAAGAAAGCGATTTATGATTTGAGAGGTGAAATCTGATTGATACCTTGGGCCCGTCAATTTTGCCAATTATATCGTGGATAACGCTTTAATTAGACACAGATTAACGCAGATTAACACCGACAAGATGAAAATAGCAATGCCGTTAGCCCCGTCCAACAAAAGAAAGAAAAAATCCGTGTAAATCAGTGTCTTAAATAGAATGTACCACCCTATTCCCTATTCCTATACCCTGCTCGCAGCAAAATCAGCAATGAGCAGCAGTTTCTTTTTTGCTTCCGATTCTTTTAGTCCCACAATACAACTTTTTGCACGCATCACGAAATCGTTAGATAACTGGATTGCATAGTCAATCGAACCGGAATTTACGAAAATCTCTCTTACTCGGTCAATGTCGGAATTGCGGATGTCCTTTTTCTTTGACAGAAGCTCCGCTAAATACGCCTTCTCGGAAGGTTTTGAATGGTTTAACGCATGAATGACAAGAATGGTTCGCTCACCGTTTTTAATGTCCAACCCCATGGGCTTTCCCGTTTTCGCAGGGTCGCCGCAGACGTCTAACACGTCATCCTGTATCTGGAATGCAATGCCCAAGTTTTCGCCATACCCACGCAGATTCTCAATTTCTGTTTCGCTTCCACCGCCAAGTAGTGCACCAGAGGCGGCACACACCGTAAATATAGACGCCGTTTTCAGCGCTGCTATCTCTAAATACGTCTCTTCGGTTACTTCTTTTATGTCGCTTAATCGTAACGAGAACTCCAGATACTGCCCCATAGCGATGTCGGAAATAGTACTCGAAACCAAAACCATGACTTCGGGAACACCGCATCGGGCAAGCATCTCGCAGGAAAAAGCGAACAAAAAATCCCCGATGACTATCGCTCTTTTTTCGCCATACCTCGCGGGATTGGAAGGGTTTTTCCTGCGTATGGAATTCTCATCTATAATGTCATCGTGAACCAGAGACGCATTGTGAATGAGTTCGATAGCCATGGCGGTGTATAACGCCCTGTCCCGTGAACCGCCTACCGCCTCTGCGGATAGGAGACAAACGATAGGACGAAGTCGCTTCCCTCCCGTATCGCGTATATAGTTCAACACATGGTATAAAATCTTGTTTGTGCATCCCTGCATCTTCTGCTTGATAACCCCGGATAACTTGCGATTGAAGTATTGCACTTCCTCTTGAATCGGTCTCTCGTTCATTTCGGCTATTCAATAGTTTCTATAGATTCGCTTTATAAAATACCACCCTATTTTGATGAAAATATAAATTTCGTCTTTTCCAATGCCTCAAGCATGATTTTCGACGCCCCGTACTCGATTTGTATCTCCAGCCCGAATTCCTTGGCAAAGTTTTCAACCGTTTCCGTGTATTTCTCATCTCGCTCGTCTGCTTCGGAATGGCATATCTTCACTACCCTTCGGTAATGATTCCGCATGAGTTTTATTATTCTCGGTGTGTCCACAGCAGCACTTCTGTTCATCCCCCCTGCCATGATATTTATAGCCGATTCCAAAATCACCTGTGGCTCCTTTATGATTGATGCCCCCGCAGGAGTCATGAAAAACGTTCCTGGCTCCTCGCGAAGCAATTCCTGAGCCCTCTCTCCGCCAAGTGCAATCTCTATGCAATTGTTCAGTATTTCGCCTTTTCTGCCCCTCGGTATTGCCACGGGAACCTTTGCTTTTCTGATTACTCGCTCTATCTTGCTTGCTGTGCTTCCACACAATCCGTAGCCCAGCAAAACGCAATCCACAAAAGCGCTCATTTTTTTTATGCCCTCTTCAATCTCTGCCAGTAGTTTATTGGGGCAATCATGCATTCGCAATTCCATTACTTCGATAATCACGGAATTCCCGATACCGCTTTCACGGATTTCCTTTTCTACCTTTTCTATCGTTTTCTCCTTTATTTTTATATTCACATTATCCTTAGCCAGCTCACTCAAAAACCTCTTGTTTACCCTTCTACTTAGTGCATTTATCGCGGGATTGCTGGTTTCCGGCAGCACAAGAAATATCTCATCCACGCCTGTCTTTTCGACTGCCTCTTTTATTTCTCTTCTTAAAATCTCGCATGTGATAATCCCTATGTGCATTATTTCGTATTTGTTTTTCTTGTTTTTCTTTTAGCACAAACCTTTCTTTTTAAAAGAAAGCTTTACCAAAGAAACTTATATTTTTAGTAAAGGTTTTTGCGAAGTAAAAAAGTTTTTTGTAAAAAGAAAAAGTGTTGTGGAATCTCGTGTTTTTTCACTCCTCCACTACTTCCACGCCGTATTCCTTTTCGAGAAATGCCATGCCTTCCTCCTTGCTTATTCGCTGCTTGCTCGGCACCTTTCTTTTTTGTATTTTCCTCTCTTTTATTCGATACCCCGGCCTTTTTAAAGATACCGAAACGTCCATGCCATATATGCCCACCTTGGGGTCGTATCGAATGCCAAAGTCTGTATGTTCGGCAATGCCAAAGGAAAAATTACCGTAGGTATCGAATTGACTCGCAAAAAGTTTATCCTGTATTTTAAAGCAGCGTTTGAGGAACTCCTTTGCACGGTCCTTTCTCAGTGTGACTTTACAAGCAATAGCTTCGCCCTTTTTTATACTGAGTGGCTGTAGCGACCTCTTTGCATGCAGTTCAATCGGTTTTTGGCTGGTAATATGTTCTAAAAGCTTCTCTGCCTTTGCTAACTTCTCTCCGCTTTCTCCTACACCCATGTTTATCACTACCTTCTCCACTTCTATATTCCGCATCGGATTCGGATTTGCTGCCATTGTTTCGGTCATTTATTTAGTATTTCTGATTTACGATTTGAGATTTAGTATTTTATTTAATCTTTGGTATCTCTATCTTCTTCTCCCCCACCACGAACACATAATCATCTATGGTCTCAAAACTCCCCGCATCGCCATTGGCGGCTGGTTTTATCTTTACTACGTTTGATTCCGGACTGCGCACGGTTCTTATCACCTCTATTTCGCCTGTCTGCGCAGAATGCTTCCCGCCTACCACCATCACTTTACTGCCCTCTTTATATGCAAAGTGCTGCAGTATTTTGTTATCAGGAAGGGAAATCAAGAGCGAATCATGCGTTTTTATCTGTTCACCGAGCTTTTCTCCCGGAAGAATGTTTCTACCATCGTGCAGGTTCAATTGTATCGTTCCTTCTTTTAGCATTCGCTTATCGTTCACGCGGCACAGCTTCATGGACGCTTCTTTCTTCTCCATCTTCACCAGCGACAACTTCCCCTTATCGTCCAAAAGAGCGATATAATTGGTTTTCAGGACGGGAATGGAAAGCACGTCGAAGACACCCACGGGGAACTTATGGTCTTTTCTCACTCTTCCATTAACTATGATATTGCCCTCATTCAATACCCTTTTCGCTTCTCTACTGTTATCCGCTAACTTCAGCACGTCCCTTACGA
>QEXZ01000095.1 GCA_003160755.1 Methanomicrobiales archaeon | reverse complement strand
CCTCTCCTTTTAACCCTATGGATATTCTGCCCGGGTCAACGTCGCTAACGGTAGTACAGCTTCCGATAGCTGCTATTATACGACCACACATAAAATCTGGGCGTTCACCAAAGATAGCGCTTTTCACTAACGGGCTTCGGACTACCGACTTTGCTGCTTCTTTTGCATCCGCAACAGACGCTGCCCCCTTTACCCGCGCTTCGATAAACTTTGTTGCCCCTTCCCCATCCCTTGCGATTAGCTTCGCGAGCTCTTTGCATACGAAATTCAAACCTTCTTTAAAATCACCTTCACTTATCTCTCCTCCCTGACCCGTGGATACGAGCAATACCAGGTCGTTCGTACTCATGTCCCCATCCACAACGACCATATTGAATGAATTCGCAACGGCATCCTCAAAACTCGCCCTCTGTATTTCTTCACTCAGCCGAGCATCGGTATAAATAAAAGAGAGCATCGTGGCCGTGGCAGTAGCTAAATGAGGATATATCATTCCTGAGCCTTTTGCTATTCCCGCTATTACCACGCGCTCTTCATCGCCTGTATCAATACGTATTGCTCGTTCCTTATAGAAGGTATCGGTGGTCAATATAGCCTTCGCTGCGGTCGTACTGCCTGCCGCTTCAGCAGTTAACCCCGTCACCACATCTCCGAGTTGCCTTTCTATTAACTCCATATCCAACTGTTTCCCGATGGGACCCGTAGATGCAACCGCTATCTCTTCTTCATTGAGTCCTAACGAAGTAGCAGCGAGTTCCGCCATTTTTTCTGCGTTCCTCGTCCCCTGCTCGCCGGTAAAGCTATTTGCACAACCGCTGTTTGCAATTATTGCCTGTATTTGCCCCCCACTTCCCTCAAGCTGTCGCTTTGTAAACAGAACAGGTGCGGCTTTTATTTTGCTCGCTGTGTACATACCTACTGCTTGCCCTTTCCCTTCTATCAATGCTAACCCATTATGCCCCTCTTTTATTCCGTATGCTCGTACTCCTTTCACTGCGCATAGTCCGCCCCGTACTGTTTCTATCTTCATCTCTCCCTCTACAGCTACATACAACAGGATATAATATCAGAATTCTTCCTCTTTGGTAAAGCTTTTGTATACCATTATCCTGCTCTCGTAGAAAACTTATATTTAAAACATCTGAATAATAGGTGAGGAGTAGTGTGGTGAAGAGAGGTGAGGTAAAGTAAAAGTAAGGTAAACGAAAAGTAAAGTAAAGGGGGCTCGTGGTCTAGTTGGTTATGACACCGCCTTCACACGGCGGAGGTCATGCGTTCGAATCGCATCGAGCCCATCCCCATCATAAAATAACTTTTATCTTTATCTTTTACTATATTAATCAATATCATACAGGCACACATATAGTCTCATATACAAACTGGCAGAACCCGTTTATTTATGTTGCCAAGAGGGATAGTGAGGTGTAAAAGAGGCAAAGGTAATGGTGAAATCGAAAGATAAAGGAGAAGGAAAAGGATCCTTAAAGGAGGGAAATAAAATGCATGAAGTAGATACAACAAAATATATGGTTCACGCTAACATCACAGCTGAAGGTTTTGTTGAAAAATCCGATGTGGTTGGCGCAATATTTGGTCAAACAGAAGGTCTGTTAGGCGACGAGTTAGACCTGAGAGACTTGCAGAAGAGCAGTAGAATCGGCAGAATCGAGGTGAATATAGAGTCAAAAGGGGGGAAATCACGCGGTGAGATACTTGTCCCCTCTGGTCTGGACAAGGCGGAAACTGCGATATTAGCCGCTTCCTTAGAGACGATAGACCGAGTCGGCCCGTGTATTGCACACGTGGAAATCACCAAGTTAGAGGACATAAGGGCGACGAAAAGGAAACGAATAACCGAGCGAGCAAAACTACTGATGCGCGAAATTATCGAGACGAGCATTGACAGTGAAACGATGGTGGGTGAAGTGAAGCAGGCGGTAAGAATGGAAGAAATAACCAGCTATAAAGGCCTGCCCGCAGGACCGAACATAGACAGTTCGGATGCCATACTGATCGTAGAGGGGCGTGCAGACGTGTTAAATCTGCTTAAATACGGGATAAAAAACACAATTGCTGTGGAAGGTACAAACATACCACCCACCGTACCCAAGCTGAGCAAGAGGAAGACCGTTACTGCTTTCTTTGATGGTGATAGAGGTGGCGACCTTATATTAAAAGAGCTTTTGCAGGTTGCAGACGTTGATTACATCGCCACATCGCCAGAAGGAAGAAGCGTAGAGGATATGGCGTACAAGGAAATATCAAAAGCATTGCACAATAAGACACCCGTAGAGCAGCAGGGATACGAGAAAGAGAAAAAGGAGCAAGAACCGAAGCAAGTTCAAAAACCGCAACCGAGGATAGTACAAAGAAGGACCAGCAAGGTTAAGGAGGAGGGAGGAGAGGAAGAGGAGAAGAAAACAAGTCTCTTCAAAACACATCTGCAAGAGCTTGGAGGCACGTTTAAGGCACGGCTATTAGACAAAGAGAAGAAAGTAGTAAAGGAAACCACGGTGAGGGAGCTGGCGAACGAACTAAAAGAAACGGGCGAAAACGCGAAAAGTGTGGTGTTTGACGGTGTGATAACACAGCGAATCGTAGACCTCGCAAAGGATAAGGATTTGGACTATGTCGTAGGAATAAAAATGGGGGACGTGACTAAAGTACCCACCTCGCTGAAGATACTAACCGCAGACTCAGCTTAATGTAATGGCACTATCTAAAAATCCAGGGGATTTATCACCGCGGAGAGCGCCGAGTACGCAGAGTTTTTAGACTGTTTCAATCATTACTCAGGTTTTCTGGTGCCTTTGCGTTCTCCGTGTGCTCTGCGGTGAAATTTTGGTGTTTTGGATTTGGAATTTTTAAGCTTATCTTATGTATCCCAGTTCTTCTTCACGAGTCCTTGGAATCTGTGCTTGCTCCATCTCCTTCAGTCGTTCGACCACCTTTTCCATCTCTTCTGCGCGGTCTTCCAACGCCTGCATAGGTATTTCAAGATTCAATGCACGGCCAAGGATTTTGAGCACTGCTTGCGCACTTTTGGGGTCCACCAGATACCCTGAGGTGAGACCGAGCAAACAAACTGCAGGGATACCTCTCTGCCCGCCAAGACCTAATAGAAGTCCCGATGCACCCACGATACTCCCCCCTGGCTCTTCCTCCCTGAATTCTACGCCGTATTTCTTCATCTCCTCTACAAGTTTAGCATCATTCACAGCCCCAAGCACCATTTGTTTTTCCACGAGCTGACCTATTCCATAACCACCAAGCGTGTATATACGAGAAACGCCGTATTGCTGCGCGATGTCAAGAAGCGTCTCAGTTATAATATAATGCCCCTCGTTTGTAACGCTCTGCTGGTCACCACTGACGATTAACAAATCCAGATTCTTTGATTTCCACGCATATACCTCGTTTTTGGATAAACTGACTGTCCCATCGTCGTTTACCAATACCTGAGGAGGGAAATGCCACGAATAAATCTCCACTATCTTCTCGGCGCCAAGCTCCTGTATTATATGCTCAGCCACTAATTTACCCACGTTTCCTACGCCTGGAAGCCCTTCTATCATTACGGGCTTGTTCAGTTTCACCTTCTTTAGCTCACGCACTTCTATCTCGTCCATATTTCATCATCCTTCTGTATTTCCCATACGGGTCTTTAGGGGAAAACCTTGGAGGCGTTGTTTCTTTCGTTCTTCGCCCACATCGCCCACATATCTCTTTCAGTGTGTATTCCCCACACGCCTCACATTTTCTTATCTTTGACATAAATAGTTTTTATAAGATAAGCTTTTTCATTTTTTTAAAAAAAAAAGAGTTCAGAAAAAGCCAAGCTTTAATTTAAGAAAGATTTCTGTAAAACTTTCCGGTCCCTTCTTTACTCTTTACCTCTTCAATGGCCGCATTAGCAGCGTCACTTAATACGTTCTCTGCCTTTTTATAATCGGGTGCGGTAACACGCACCTTATATCTCGGCGCCGCTATATAGGAGCATTCCACCGTGACGCCATTGGTGTTTGCGTTTGTACCAGCTACCTTTTCCGCCTTCTTCAGCACCTTTTTTATTATTTCCACACCGTTGGACAAGGGACAGGTTAGCTCTACATAGCCCGATATTTGCACTGACGGGATTTTAACGTTCGTAACTGCCACTTTGTGTATGGCATCTACATATTCAGGATTTATTCCAAGCGGAGTCAGTGCTTCTTTGCCTACCTTTACAACCTCTACAAACGCATCGTATAAACTTCCGTACGTATCCACTAATTTCCGCTCAACCTCGTCGAGTTCCTCACTGCCGATTTTTACGGCGGTAGATGACGAAAGAGCAAGCGAGAGCAGATTCTTTACTTTCTTCTCTCGTTTCCACTCTTTTATCCTCTCCTTTTTTTGGCTTTCCTTTACCGCCTTTAGCGATAGGTCTATATGCCCTCTTTGTGCATCCACGTGCAGCACTTTACATACTATCTTCTGCCCTTCCCGGACATAATCCCTCAGATGTTTCACCCAGCCAGAAGATACCGCAGAGATATGAATCAGCCCTTCCTTACCTCCGTATTCCTCAAGCCCGACGAACACCCCGAAGGTCTTAAGCTCTTTTACCGTGCAAACTACAAACTCATCCTTCTCTGGCCATTCTTCCCTTATTATATCCATGATGGTTCTATATGATATTTTAAATGTGACTATTCACTCAAAGACGTTTATTATCCTGCTTTTTATCTCTGCTTTTCCTCCTTTCGGCACAACCAGGGTTCTCCCGCAGACGTTACATTTTATGCTCGTGGATGCATGGTCAAAAACAACCTGCTCATTTTCGCAATCGTCACACTTTACCATTATAAACCTGCTTCTCGTTTTCTTCTCGGTTTTCATTTTATGCCCGCCTTCTCCTTCTATTGAGGATAATTTGTTTTCTTTAATAATAGTTACTTCATATAACTTTAAGAAGGTTCGATTCCTTAAAGAAAAATAGGCGAAGTGGGATAGGGTAAAAAGGCATGCTCTTCGTCACGATTGACATACTATCTCAATGCGGACTGATTATCTGGTCTTTTCGCCTGAATATCGCGGGAAGGTTTTGCTCGGCGATGTGGAAGAGGCAGCGGAAGAAATCATATATGAGGAGAAAGATAAATCTTTCAAAACAGGGTACATCACGCTATATACAAAACTTTTTCACGCTCACAAGTCCCGTACTTAAGTATGTGGTATGTGACGTAGGCTTAATACAGGAGAAGAATGAAGAGCATAGGTGATGATTGAAGTTCGTCCGGAAGGATGTAGATGGACCTGATTCGGATATAACACTGAATAGGCGGGATATGTGAAGTGAGTTTGGATATATAACGTTTATAGGTAACTCTGGCATTATGATAAACAGGAGATGATTGCTTATGGACAAAATCAAAATAGGGATTGTAGGAATTGGTAACTGCACAAGTTCCTTACTTCAAGGTATTGAGTACTATAGGAACAAAGATAGCAAAGAGGCTATCGGCTTGATGCACTGGGACATCGGTGGTTACAAGCCATACGGTATTGAAGTGGTAGCTGCATTTGACATTGAGAAAAGAAAAGTTGGAAAGGATGTGTCTGAGGCCATCTTTGCACTTCCAAACTGCACGACAGTATTTTGCGACAATGTACCTAAAGCAAATGTGAAAGTGAGAATGGGCAAGATACTGGATGGCTTTTCGGATCATATGGAAAATTATGACGAAAAATATACATTCGTTTTAAGTGATGAAAAGGAAGCATCTAAAGAAGACGTAATCAATGTATTAAAGGAATCAGGGGCCGAGATACTTTTAAGTTATCTTCCGGTGGGTTCTGAAGAAGGCACAAGGTTCTATGCTGAGTGCGCTCTTGATGCTGGTGTAGCATTTATAAACAATATGCCTGTTTTTATAGCAAGCAATCCTGAGTGGGCGGATAGATTTAAAGAAAAAGGCATACCGATAATAGGTGATGATATAAAAGCGCAGCTTGGTGCTACCATCACTCACAGAACCTTAGCTGATTTGTTTAAGAAAAGAGGGGTAAAGTTAGAAAGAACGTACCAGTTGAATACAGGGGGCAATACCGATTTCCTTAACATGCTCGACAGAAGCAGACTCGCCTCAAAAAAGACTTCGAAAACCGAGGCGGTACAGGCGGTACTTAATGAAAAGCTTGATGTCGAAAATATCCATATCGGGCCCAGCGATTGGGTGGCATGGCAGAAGGACAACAAAGTCTGTTTCATCCGGATGGAGGGCAAACTTTTCGGCGAAGTTCCCATGAACCTCGAATTGCGGCTTTCGGT
>QEXZ01000094.1:4244-6326 GCA_003160755.1 Methanomicrobiales archaeon | reverse complement strand
CCTCAGGGGTGGGACTGTCATGGACTGCCGACAGAAGTGAAGGTAGAAGAGATACATGGCATATCCCGGCATCAGATAAGCACGCATGAGTTCAGAGAGCTTTGCCAACAGCTCACTGTGAAAAACATAGAGCAGATGAAGGACATGATGAAGCGGCTTGGCATGTCCATAGACTGGAGCAAAGAGTATGTTACGATGGACGAGCGGTATAAACGGTATACGCAACTTTCATTCGCGAAAATGTATCGTGACGGGCTGATATACCAGGCAGAGCATCCTGTGAACTGGTGCCCGCGATGCGAAACCGCTATCTCCTTTGCAGAGGTAGAATACGAAGATAGAAACGCCTATTTGAATTATATCCTGTTCCGGAAGGTTGATGGTGAAAAAGAGGGGGAATATGTGGAAATCGCTACCACGAGACCAGAACTGCTGGCGAGTTGCGTTGCCGTGGCGGTGCATCCCGATGACGACCGCTACAAGACCATCGTGGGTAAAGAGCTGCGAGTGCCGATATTCGAGCATTACGTGAACGTATATGCCGACGAAAGCGTTGACCCCGCATTTGGAACTGGCGTAGTAATGATATGCACGTTTGGAGACAGACAGGACGTAAGATGGTGGAAACTGCATAATTTGCCACTAAAAACATCAATAGACGAACGGGGGCGAATGACAGACGTTGCGAGCGGTTACGCGGGGCTAACCGTAGATGAATGCAAACGTAAGATGATAGATGATTTGAATGCTAAGGGACTGCTCAAGAGGCGAGAGAGCCTAAAACAAAGTGTAGGCGTGTGCTGGAGATGTAAAACGCCTATAGAGATTATTTCCGCAAAGCAATGGTTTGTGCGTGTGCAGAAGGAGGAGATAATAAATGCATCAAGGGAAATAAACTGGTATCCCGAGCATTTCCGCATTCGACTGGAAAATTGGGTTGAATCTATGGACTGGGACTGGTGCATATCGCGCCAGCGGATTTTCAGCGTGCCTATCCCGGTTTGGTACTGCAAAAAATGCGGTGCTGTGAAGGTAGTCGCAGAAGATGAAGTACCGGTGGACCCGCTGGCAACAAGCCCGAATTCACCCTGTATTAATTGTGGTGGAACGGAATTTGAAGGTGAGAAAGACGTGTTAGACACCTGGATGGATTCCTCGCTGACTGCGCTCTGGGCTGCGGGCTATGACCTTAACGACTCAGCAGGAATCAGGTATGAACCTGTTGAACTGCGGCCACAAGGGCACGACATCATAAGAACATGGGCTTTTTACTCCATCCTCCGCGCTGTCGCCCTTACCGGAAAAATACCCTGGCGCACCATCTTGATAAACGGGATGGTATTAGGAGAAGACGGGTATAAAATGAGTAAATCCCGGAGTAATACCGTTTCACCGAACGAGGTAATTGAAAAGCACGGTGCAGACGTATTCCGGCAGTGGGCGGCAATTGGCGGTGCCGTGGGTTCAGACGTGCAATTCCGATGGAAGGACATAGTAGCAGCGAGTAAATTCATGCAGAAACTATGGAACATTCTCAGATTCTCTATGATTCACCTGGCTGATTATTACTTAGAAGAAAGCATTACCAAAGAAAAAGAAGAAAGGAATCTGCGAGTTGTTGATAAATGGATGCTCACAAAACTGAACAGGCTCATTCTGTCGGTGACGGATTCGATGGAGCATTTCAAGTTCGATGAGGCGGTGAAAAGTATCAGGACGTTCGCATGGAGCGTGCTTGCAGACGATTACATTGAACTGGTGAAGTTGAGATTATACGGACGGTCAAACTCAGGGGAGGAAGGAAAACAATCGGCTAAATATGCGTTGCACGAGACGATGAAGACGCTTTCCATACTTCTTGCGCCGTTCATTCCTTTTTTTGCCGATGAGATGCATTCATACGTCATGAATGCGAAAGATGAGGATAAGAAGAGCGTACATGAGGAGAAATGGCCAGAGCAGGAAGTAACGCAGGACATGATTAACCAGGAAGCGGAACGAGAAGGCGAGTTAATCACGGGTATTGCCCGAGCAGTTAGAAATTATAAGTCTGAACGCGGTATTGCGCTAAATGCACCTCTG
>QEXZ01000094.1:0-4144 GCA_003160755.1 Methanomicrobiales archaeon | reverse complement strand
GGAAGTAACGCAGGACATGATTAACCAGGAAGCGGAACGAGAAGGCGAGTTAATCACGGGTATTGCCCGAGCAGTTAGAAATTATAAGTCTGAACGCGGTATTGCGCTAAATGCACCTCTGGGTAAAATAGAGATATACACAGATATGGAAAGCTTAGAGACAGAAGACATAGAGAATGCAACGGCAACGAAAGTGGAGGTATGCAAAACTACGGATACAGACGAAAGCAAAAGTGCGGGGGATATTCTCGATGTGAATGGCACGAAAGTGGTGATAATTAAGTAGACAATGTCAGATAAACCACGAGATTTCACGAGATTAACACAAGAAAGGGGGGGGGGAAATAGGACATAAAATCATAAATGAAACTCTAAAATGGAACTCTTATAATTCTTATTATTATTCTCTCGTGAAAATCTGTGTAATCTTGTGGTTAATAATTTTCGGATTGACTTTATTTTATTAAAACAAACATTAATAGAACATGGCAAAAAGGAAGGCATCGAAAAAGGCGAAAAAGGAAGGAGGAAGGAAAGGGGGAGGCGAAGAGCGAGGGCTTATGTCCTCTGCCGGGTTGATGCGGTATTACGATGTTGAGGAATCAGCAGTAAAATTCTCCCCGAAGACGGTACTGCTCATAGGCGTGTTTATTGGTGTAATGATACTGGGACTGGAGATATATTACGGTGTCTGGCCTGCTTAAGGATGTGAACATAGAATCATCAAAATCTAAAACGAAAGAATAAAATAATTTCAACAGAACAATGCAACGACCTGACATGAGCATGGCCATGATAGACATAAGCAAGAAAAGGGATGTCGAGCGAATAGCGACCGTTTCGGGCAGCATAAAACTGAAGAGCAGCACGGTAGAGAGGATAAAAAGTGGGAATATAAAGAAGGGGGATGTGCTTGGGTGTGCGAAAACGGCAGCGGTATTAGCAGTAAAAAAAACGCCTGATATGATTCCGCTATGCCATCCAATAAGTATCGAAGCTGTAAAGGTTGTTTTCTCGATAGGCGAGAGCGATATAAAAGCGACCGTATCTGTGAAATCCATTGGAAAGACAGGAGTGGAGATGGATGCACTGCATGGTCTGTCCGTGGCATTGCTCACGATTTGGGATATGGTGAAGTCGGAAGAGAAGGATGAAACGGGAAATTACCCGCACACATGGATAGAGAAGATAAAGGTAGACAAGAAGGAAAAGGGATGAAACGGGATGCTGGCGGAAGAAGCGGGGGAAAAGCCGAAGAGAATACCGTGGGACGAATACTGGATGAATATTGTAGCGGATGTGGCGGAACGTTCAACTTGCTTGAGAAGGCAAATAGGCGCCTTAGTGGTTAAAAATAACGTGATTATATCCACGGGCTATAACGGCGCACCGAGAGGATTCCCTCATTGTTTGGATGTCGGATGCCGACGAGATAAATTGAATATCGCATCGGGAGAGAGACACGAAGAGTGCGTAGGCGTGCACGCCGAGCAAAATGCACTTTTACAAGCGGGTAGAGACGCGGAAGGTGCTACGCTGTACGTGAACGCATTCCCGTGCAAGATATGTGCAAAGCAGATAATAAATGCAGGGATACGGAGGGTAATAATGACAGGGGATTACAGCGATACGGAAGGACTGGAATATTTGAGGATGGCTAAGGTAGAGCTTAAATTTATCTGAAAACTTTTGTTTTTTATGTTACTTCTTTCAACGTGACCTACCTGAAGGAAGTATACCTCTGAAATCTTATCTCCTGCTCTTATTATATACCACTTTTCTGTGCCGTCTTCAAAAGGATGGGGAAATGAGAAGGAATACTTGTTATTATCAATCGAAGTCGCCGTTCCTTTCATACGTCCGGAATAATGTAAAGAAGAAAAAATATTTACAATGCAGCTATCCCCTTTTAAATTATACCTTTCAAAAGCGTTATTTAAATTTAAATACACAAAGAACCTATAAAACTTTGTTTACCATGTCAGACAATACTTTTGGAAACATATTCAGGGTAACAACCTGGGGAGAGTCACACGGAGAAGCGATAGGTGTAGTCGTGGACGGCTGCCCCACAGAGCTTGAGCTGTCAGAAGCGGACGTGCAACACGAACTGGACAGGAGAAAGCCGGGAGTAAGTGAACTAACGACGGAAAGGAAAGAAGAAGATGAAGTGAAGATTTTATCGGGCGTGTTTGACGGTAAAACACTCGGCACTCCCATTTCTATGCTCGTGTGGAACAAAGACGTGGATTCAAGCCCTTATGAACGAATAAAAAATGTTGCGAGACCGGGTCAAGCAGATTTTACATACCAGATGAAGTATGGGATAAGGGACTACCGGGGCGGCGGGAGAGCTTCTGGTCGTGAAACCGCTGCGCGAGTTGCCGCAGGTGCAATAGCGAAGAAAATCTTAGCCATGCACGACATACAAATTCTGGGGCACGTAGTGGAAATCGGCGGGATAATAGCGAAGGAAGTAGGAATAGAAGAACTAAAAACGAATGTAGATAAGAATGCAGTCAGATGTGCAGATTTGGAAGCAGCGGGGAAAATGGAAGCGTTAATAAAACAAGTAAAAGCAGCAGGAGACAGTGTAGGTGGCATCGTAGAAGTAATTGCGCTTGATGTTCCGACGGGTTTAGGCGAACCGGTATTTGATAAGCTGGATGCAGAACTTGCAAATGCTTTAATGAGCATTGGCGCGGTAAAAGGAGTTGAAATAGGCGCAGGATTTGCGGCTGCGAGGATGAAAGGCAGCGAGATGAATGATGAATTTATCATAAAAGAAGGGAGGATAAGCACGAGAACGAATAACGCAGGCGGTATTTTAGGTGGTATCTCAACGGGAGCGCCCGTAGTATGCCGAATCGCGGTGAAGCCCACAGCATCTATTTCGAAGCCACAGAGAAGCGTGGATATGGCGAAGATGGAAGAGGTAGAACTAGAGATAGAGGGCAGACATGACCCCTGTATATGCCCCCGAATAGTTCCCGTTGCAGAAGCGATGGTTGCGCTGGTGCTGGTGGATTGCTGGATGCGGCTCATAACCACAAGATTACACTGATTTTCACGTGGAATCTCGCGGCGGTTCCCCATTCACCATCATCATAAATATCCATACATAGTTACAATTTTACACAAACCGAAAAAAGGATTGAGGTATTTATTGTTTACAGATTTATAGTAGTAATATGATAGAATTAATATTACAGGTTAAACATTAGAGGTGAGAAAAATGGGTGCAACACTGCAGGTTCACGGGCTATGTAAGCGGTATGAACTGTCGAAAATAGGAAAAGAGCTGGTAGCGCTGGATGACGTATCCTTCAAGGTAGACAAGGGCGAGACGCTGGGGATAATAGGGAGAAGTGGAGCGGGAAAGACAACGTTGCTTCGCATGCTTCGTGGTTACGAGAAGTTTGATGATGGTGTAGTAGAAATAGAAGGCGCCAAGGTAACGCCGGACTCCCCATGGTCAGAATACCGAAAGCTGCGACAGAAGACTGCTTTTCACCTCCAGCGGTCTTTTGCGCTCTATAACATCTCGGTGATAGACAACGTAATAAAGAAACTAAGAGCAAAGCAAACAGGTTTGGAGGATGTCCCTGAAATGGAGGACGAATATGATGAATTAAAGGAAGAGGCATTTAAAATACTCGACCTCGTTGGGCTGAGGGACAAATGGGACCATTTATACACGATTTTGAGTGGAGGGGACAAACAGCGAGTTTTGCTTGCTCGACAGCTTGCAAAAGAACCCTCGTTATTACTGCTTGACGAGCCGGGGACGATGTCCGACCCGTTGACGAGGAAATATCTGCTTGACACGGTGAGAAGGATAAAGGAACGAGCAAACATCAGTATTTTACTTATTTCGCACATGCCCGAAGTGCACAGGTATCTCTGCGATAGACTGCTCATGATGGATAAAGGGAAGATAGTAGAGGAAGGGGATACAGAAACCGTAATTAAGCACTTCTTAGCTCCTATTGAGCCCGTAAAACCGTTAGCTCCGATAAAGGACGAAAAGAACGCGGTGGTCTGGATTGACGGTGCCTGGAAGAAATATGACATGGTCACACATCACACATTGATAAGAACAATAGAAATGCAGGACATCAATATCAAGATTCCAAGAGGGGAG
>QEXZ01000093.1 GCA_003160755.1 Methanomicrobiales archaeon | reverse complement strand
CCCATTTCTGCACCCGCAGACGGCATTAGTGGTAAGAAGGTAGCTGCTAATACATATACGATAAGCAAGAAGACCGCAAACGATATGTATATCACTACCACATACATGAACATGTTTATCTTTCTCTCTTCTTTTAACGTCCTTGTGACTTGCGCATCACTTGCTGCTATTGCTAACACGTCCTTTATGTTCCCGCTCATTTCGCTCGCCTTCGTTATCAGCGTTACTGTTCTCGCTATGAAACCCGTTTTTACTCGTCTCTCAAATCTGATAAATGCATCACTCACCGTACTGCCCCACTCTATTTCCCTCCATATCCTCCTCACTTCTGTGCTGAGAACTCCTAAATTCGATGTCATCACCATCTTTATTGCCCTTGTTAACGTCATTCCTACTTCCTGCGAACTCGCAAGTCCCCTCAGGAAATCCGGCATCGCCTCCTCTATCTTTTTTATCCTCCTCTCTCTTAGCTCGTAAAAAATCGCAAACGGCGTTAATGAGATGAGCACCGCAAATATAATGTAATTATCCATCATACCCTTCGATGCTATCATCCCCGTTCCCGTAGGCATTGCCAGGCGGAAGGTTATCGTTTGTAGATATGGGTATGCCTTTATGAAAAGATATATCAGCGCAATGGGAATGCCGATATACAGGCTTCGCTTTGGCTCTTCATAAAACAATTTAAATGGGTCTCTTAATAACTCTTTCACCTTCTCTTTCCTTACTCGCCACGCTATTGCTTTGAATAACCCCCTTTCTCTTTCTTCACTGTCAACTCGCGCATCCTCGAATATCGCAAGTTCTTTTGTCTTTTCATAAAATACTCGCTCCATCGATGCCGACTTCGAAAGCGTCTCCAGCATGACGATAAAACCCAGACTGGCGAAAGGTATGATCGCGTATATAATTAGATTTAAGAACAAAGTCTGCTCAGAACCCATCATACTCATCACGACTACCGTTATAATTAGAAACAATGGGCCTGCTACGAGCGCAGTTACATACGTCTCCCCTATCATCGCCAGCATCTCTAAAAACGTCTTCTGCTCCTGCACCGCTTCGCCCTCATACTGGCGAGACTTTGTAGCAAAATAGTTTACGGTGCTTCCCCCCGCGACAATCACGGCAGTCAATCCTTCTGCAAAGTCCCTGAACTTCTCTGAGGGTGTTGTGTCACTGACATTACGGAGTGCCGTCTGTATGTCATGACCAAAGAATTCTATGTCTTTTACGATTACATCTATTTCTTTTGCTGCCTCGCCATATATGTCTGTGCGCTCGCCTAACGACTTAAAAATCCCAATCAGGTTCATACCCCCTTTACTCAGGGCATACATATATGTGACGGCATTCGCCATGTCAAGATTTATCCCGCTTTTTCTCATGTTCGTAACCGCAGACGGATACCACAGGATGATGTGGTAGCTTATCTGTCCAAAAACCAATCCCCAAAAAGTCATTACCAATCCTCTTAGTACTATTTCGTATGTACCTGCAATTGTTGGTGCACCCACAGCCACAGCCAGCACATAATTCGCAACCCCGTACCCGGGAATAACTGCACCCATACATCCTATTAATATCGAATACACGATAGCACGGGATACGTATCTGTCAAAAGGTATCGCCATACGAGACCCTCGCAGTCTCTTTTGCAATCTATAATAATACTCCTTATTCTTCTCCGCCCACTTTCCAAATACCGGGTAAGCTATTTTATCTATCAAACTCATATTATATATAAACCCCGTCGGCAATGTTTTTTAATACCTTGTCCGGATTCTGATAGTACATCTGTACTACTCTTGCTATATCCAGGTAATACCGTATATCTTTTTCAATTAAATACTCAAGCACCTTTTTCCTATTCTCCATCTCCGCATTCAATTCCGTGATCGTCCATCCACGCTGTTTCATAATCTCCCTCAAAACATTTGAATCCCCTATCTTCTCGAAAGTATCATTTACGGGATTCCATTTAAATAGCACGTTTATTCTAATATCTCCTGTGGTTGGGTCTATCCCGGTTAACTCCACTATTATATATGTCCTCCTGACTCTCTCCTTACCAACATATAATAACGCCTGAACACTTACTATATCCAACGCCTGTAACATAACGCTTGGCACATTTATCGGCTCGTTCTCCAATCTACTCACAACTTCCTGTACATTCCCTGCATGCATCGTCGAATACGTGGTATGCCCGGTTGACATCGCCTGAAATAGCGTGAGTGCCTCTGCACCCCTTATCTCTCCCACTATTATATATTCCGGCCTCTGTCTCAATGCTTGACGCAGAAGGTCAAACATGTCAATTGCCGTGTCCTCCCCCTTGATGAACGGTTCCCTTGTGACTGAGGCAATCCAGTTTTCATGGTATAATGTCAACTCCCTCGTATCTTCTATCGTTATAATCTTTGATATGGGCGGGATAAATAGCGACACCGCATTTAATGAGGATGTTTTCCCGGCTGCCGTGCCTCCTGCAAAGACCAGACTTCGATTGTTCTCTATCGCCATCCACAGATATACCAGCATATCCAGCGAAAAGGTTTTAAATTTTATTAGCTCCACAGGTGTGAACGGATTTTCGCTAAACTTCCTGATTGAAAAAGAACTCCCCCTCGATGAAATCTCTCGCCCCAGCGTCGCCTGCAATCTCGACCCATCTGGCATTGTTGCACTCACCATTGGTCTCCCCCCTGAAATGTGTTTCCCACATCTTTGGGCAAGCGATGTCACAAACAAATCTAATTCTTCCTCATCCATCACTATATTTGTCTTGATATTCTGATATTTTTTGTGATACAGAAACACGGGCACATCTACTCCATCACACGAGATATCTTCTAATAACGTGTCTTTCAACAATGCGTCTATCCTGCCAAACCCAATATAATTCCTCTCCGTGTAGTACAGGATTCTGTCGAGCGAATAGGGTCCGAGTGGTATCTTGTATCCCGCGATGAGATTTTTTGTCTTCTCTCTCAATATCTCGCTCTTTCTTGCCTCCGTAGGAATCTCTTCGAGTATCAATATATCCCTCAAGTCCTCATAAATCTTCTCCAATAACGCTCTCTCGAACACTGTCAATGCCGGTTCAACAACATAATGCAGATACTCATTGTCTTTTTCGTTGAATAAAATCACAACGAATGCAAATGGATCCTTTACCCAGTATCTTTCCACTTCCTCATACCCTCGGACACCTCCAAAAGTGGTAAGCGGTTTCAAGTTATACTCCCCTATCCCTACTTTACTCTCCAAAACTTGAGTTACATCAAACTTTTGCTGCAGTTCCCCCAAAACGGCATCCTGTTCTAATACTCGCAGCAAATCACCTTCTTCATCTCCTGTGCCTTCTTTATTAGCCAAGTGTTCGTTTCACCCCCTTACTTTATAATAACTTTTCCCCTCCTTCTAAACTAAATGAAGCGGTATTTAGGTATATCATATTCATATCCCTTTATATACCTTTTGTACAATACCTTTTATATAACACCTTTTGTATAATACCTTTTATATAATACATACTTTTATATAACACCTTTTATATATGCCTTTTATATAATATAAAAAGGGATGGGTTAAAAACAATGACAGAAATATATAGTATCGTCTCCGGGAAAGGTGGGGTAGGAAAAACGACTATTGTCGCAAACCTTGGTGTTGCACTCGCTCGTCTGGGCAAAAGCACGTTAATCGTAGATGCCGACATTGCGCTGGGTAATCTACAATTGTTTTTTAGATTGAAAGAAACACCCACCACGCTGCATGACGTTCTTGGTGGTAAAGCGGAAATACATGAGGCAATTTATAAGTCCTCTGATGGTGGTGTGCATATAATTCCTTGCGGGTCTTCACTGCAGGGATTTTTAAGGTCTGATTTGGAAAGGTTGGATCATTCCATATCTCGACTCCAAAACTATGATTTTATCTTAATTGATAGTCCCACGGGACTGACAAAGTATAGCTTATTGCCTTTGAAGGCTGCGAAAGAGACGCTCCTGGTTGTAACACCTGATATCTCTTCAACATCTAACGCACTAAAACTGAAAATTGCCGCTGAAATGATGCAGTCGAAAATTGGCGGCGTAATTATAAACCAACAAAGAAGAAATGGAGTAAAAAGTGAGGAGATTGGAACAACCTTAGGCATCGAAATCTTTGGTGAAATCCCGTATGATAGAAAAGTGCTGAAAGCGATGGATGCAAAGGAACCAGTAGTGACCTATAAGCCAAGAACCCCTGCAAGTAAGGCTTTAAATCGGCTATCTCTAAAAATGGCTGTTCTGGTTGATGAATCGCTGAGGCCACAACAGAACTTCTTACAAAAATGGCTGCACCAGGTTAGAACAATAAACGGAGGTGGTTGAAATAGATTTTAAAAAAATGTCAACCGGGATAGATTCCGTAGATATGGTCATGAAAGGTGGATTTCCCCCTGGTTCTTTTGTTCTGCTTCTCGGTGAAGTTGGTGCGGGTAGCACAGAATTTGCTTTTACTTCCGCAATAATGCTATCTCTGTTGAAAACAAAGATACCGGCAGCAGCAGAAAAAGGTCCCGGCATCTCTATCCCCGATTCGGTATGCTACATTTCGCTTACACGGTCAAAAGCGGACATACTAAACGAAATTTCGCTCTCTTTTGCTCCTGAGTATTACGAAGCAATCAAGGAGAACTTAATTATAGAAGATTTCTCTAAAGACTATTTTAAAACCTCTCTTGTTTCTATCCCCGAAGAAAAAGTCACTTTTGAATCTCTCCGGGACCTGGGTAGCGAGAGAAGTTTATTAACCTCTCTTATGTCTTTTTTGACTGAGAATGCTCCGAATAACCTTGTAATAATGGACTCACTCACAGATTTGATGAGGATGTACACAGGTATGATGAAGTGGCAAGATTTGATCTCATTCCTGAAAGGGATGCAAAGAGCGTCTAAGGTATGGGATGGACTCATTTACGCACTCCTCACCGCGAATATCTTCGAGACAGGCAGGCAGGAGGAAATTGCAGACTGCGCTGATGGTGTATTGGCCTTTGAATGGAATGAAACAGGGGCAGCTCAAAGGCAGAGAACGATGTACGTTACGAAATTCCGCGGCTTGCTTCCTCAGCTTGAGGCAGACAATATCGCAAAGTTTGAAACAAAGATTACTCCTACTGCCGGCTTTGAGGTTTCTAATATACAAATGATAATGGGAAGGAGATAATATAGGAGATGAAACAGTGGAACGAATTAGCACGGGGGTCGAAGGATTAGACGATATGCTGGGGGGGGGGTTCCCCGCCAATGAAACCATTGCTGTTATGGGTCCTTTTGGCACAGGGAAAACCATATTTGGACTCCAATTTACCTATACTGGTTTAATCAAAGGAGAATCAGCAGTTTACATCAGTTTGGATGAGAGTGAAGAGGAACTAACACAAACTGCGGCGAATATGGGCTGGGATTTTCGTCCATACATCAAGGAAAATAAATTCGTGCTCATTAGACTCGATGCTTCTGACATCAAAGCGACACTTACACAAGTGCAGAGTGATTTGCCCACCCTTATTGATTCTTTTAAGCCCAAAAGGGTTGTCATAGACCCGATCACGCTATTAGAGGCGTTGTTTAATGATGAATCCGAACGACAAACACAAATTTTTGATCTTTGCCGCGCAATCAGAAAGAATGGAGCAACGATTGTGTTGATGAGTGGAACAGATAAAGGTAATATTTATGCTTCAAAATTTGGACTGGTCGAGTATGTAGCGGGTGGGGCAATCGTGCTGCGCCATGTTCGATCAGACAATTTACAAAAGGTTACAATGGCGATTGAAATCGTTAAAATGCGCAGGGTTGAACATTCCCGGGAGATAAAACCTTATTCCATCACAAATAACGGCCTTAATGTTTATGCTTATGACCAGCTTCCCTGACCTGAGGAGAGGCATAAGCATATTATAGTCATTCCGGGAATAAATTGCAATACATAAACCACGAGATTTCACAAGAAACCTTTTCTTAGAAAGAAAAGCTTACCAAACAACTTTTTTACCTTCGGTAAAAACCTTGACTAAAAACCTTTCTTAAAAAGAAAGCTTTACCAAAGAAACAAGTACACTTTTTCTTTTAGCACAGGTTTTCTTTTTGTAAAAAAGAAAAAGTGTTATGTAATCTTGTGGTTATAATTTTCGGGATGACTATATATTCATAGCTCCAGGTCCTCTTTCGTGTATATCCTGAATTTATCCCCGCTATGGAGTAATGGGAAATATTCCCTGCTGTGATTTGTGCTTCTCATCTTTACAATACTGATAAAACGTTCTATCGAGGTTGCGGCAGGAC
>QEXZ01000092.1 GCA_003160755.1 Methanomicrobiales archaeon | reverse complement strand
TCTCGCCGCCCTCGCTTTCATACACTTCGGCGTCTATAACTTCGAGACATTCCGGGCATAATGACTTTGTTTTCATCTACCATCTGCGTAATAGTTATAAAAATATATAAAGCTAACAAAAAATAAAATAGAACAAAACAAAACAACAGAACAGAACAGAACAGATGAAAAACGGTAATTTGAGCGCACAAGAGGTCGTAGAAAGAATAAAAAGTGGAGATGTCTCCTGTGAGGACCTGGTGTGCAGGATTTACGAGCGAATAGAACGAAGCGAATTAAATGCTTTTATCACGTTAAACAAGGAGAATGCAGTTGAAAAGGCGAGAGAAGCGGATAAAAGGAAAAATGAAGATGAGTACCGGCGTAAAAAGCTGCTTGGCGTTCCCGTAGCCATCAAGGATAGTATTTCTACAATGGGTATTCAAACTACTTGTGCATCGAAAATTCTCGAGGGTTATGTCCCACCTTACGATGCTGCGGTAATAGAGGCGCTGAAACGAGAAGGAGCGATACTTATAGGTAAAACAAACATGGATGAATTCTGCATGGGGACTTCAACCGAAACGAGTTATTATGGGCCAACGAGGAACCCGTATGACCTCAGCAGGGTCCCGGGAGGTTCTTCAGGCGGTAGTGCCGCGGCAATCGCTGCAGGCGAGACCGTGATTGCTCTCGGCTCCGACACGGGTGGCTCTATCCGATGTCCTGCTTCGTTCTGTGGCGTGGTCGGGTTGAAGCCTACTTACGGACTGGTTTCAAGGTATGGGCTCATTGCATACGCCAATTCGCTTGAACAAATAGGGCCGATGGCCTCAAACGTAACCGATACTGCGCTGCTGTTAGACGTGATTTCTGCGAAAGACGAGAGGGACACCACACAAGCGAAGCTAAAGCTAAAAAATAACGCATCTGCGAATTACTGCTTCCCCTGGTGGATGAATGCGGAACGCACTCGCACTGGGAACGAAGAGATAAATGTCGAGGGCATGAGGATAGGCGTTCCAAAAGAATTCATCGAGGGTGTTTCTCCAGCAGTCGAAAAATCCGTCTGGAATGCAGTGCACAAACTCGAGGATTCCGGTGCTTCTGTCGAGGAAATAAGCATGCGTAGTCTGAAACTGAAATACGCACTCGCTTCGTATTACATCATCGCGATGTCTGAAGCGTCATCAAATCTCGCAAGGTTTGACGGCTTGAGATACGGGCTTCGCACTGGCAGGGACGAGGACTGGCATACAACGTTTTCGGGAATACGAGGTAAGGGGTTTGGCGAAGAAGTAAAAAGGAGAATCATCCTCGGCACGTATGCGCTCTCTGCGGGTTATTACGGCAGGTACTATTTGAAGGCGTTAAAGGTGCGCACACGGATAAAAGCGGAATTTGAGGATGCGTTAAAAAAGCACGATATATTAGCAATGCCCACGATGCCCTTTGTCGCTTTCGAGCTCGGTGAGCGAATAAAAGACCCCCTTTCTTTGTATCTCGCGGACGTTAATACCGTACCCGTTAATCTGGCTGGTGTTCCTTCCTTGTCTATTCCCTGCGGTTTTTCACACGGATTGCCAATAGGCTTGCAGCTCGTTGGTAACCATTTTGAGGAGGATACGATATTGAGAGCGGCTTTTGTTTTCGAGCGGTTATAAAACCACGAGATTTCACAACACTTTTTCTTTTTCACAAAAAACCCTTTTGCAAGCAAAAGCCTTTACGGAAAATTTGCTTCGCAGAAAACCTGTGCTAAAAGAAAAACGAATAAGTTCTTTTGGTAAATCTTTTCTTTCTAACAAAAAGTTTCTCGTGTAAATCCGTGTAATCTGAGGGGTTATAGAAGGAAAGATGAAAGAAGGGAGACTAAAAGAAAGGGTAGCGCTCAAAATCGGCTATATCGGAACTAATTATCACGGATTTCAGATTCAACCTCGATCCGGGCTGCCGACCATAGAGGGAGAACTCTTCAAGGCATTAAAGAAACAGGACATTATTGAAGACAGAAAAACAGCGAATTATTCCGCTGCGGGCAGAACCGATAAAGGCGTGCATGCCCTCGCACAGGTCGTTTCATTTGTTACGTCAAACCAAAATACCACACCACGAATGATAAACAGCGTGCTGCCCGATGGTAGCATATGGGTGTCGGCTATCGCAAAGCCGTATTCGGGATTTAACGCACGTAAGGATGCGATAAGTCGTGAGTACAGGTATTGCTTATTTTTACAAACTGAGTTGGATTTGGATTTGTATATAACTCGTATGCGAGAGGCATCGGAATTGTTTGTCGGTACTCACGATTTCTCTAACTTCTCTCTGCTTCAGGGTCATGAGTATGAGGTAGCAGGGTATTCAACTACAAGGGTTATAAAGCGGATAGAGGTGAAAACTAAAAAGCCGTTTGTCATCATAGACATAGAAGCACGCGGGTTTCTGCGTAAGATGGTGCGGAAAATAGTTTCAGCATTGAGAATGGTGGGCAGTGGCATGAAAGACGAACGATGGATAGAGGATTTATTGGACCTGAGGATAAAGGATGGTATCGAGCCAGCACCCGCTTTCGGGCTCGTGTTGAAAAACGTTTCGTATCGCGACGTTAAATTCGTGGAAGACGAATATGCAAAGCGGCGAATAGTTGAGCGACTAAAGAGGGATTTGGTTTTGCATGCCACGATGGCAGAGGTGCTGGGGGAAATGATATAATTATGGTTCTGGGCAGAAGCTTGAATAGCTATTCGCGCTCTTTTCTTTCCAGCATCGCTTTTATCTTCTTCAATCTACCGAAATTCTCACGCTCCATCTCTTCTAATCGCATTCGTATGTATTTTCTCGTCGCCTTCAAGCTGGGAATCATTATGTATTCAAGCGCATTAACACGCCTTTTCGTCTTTTCTACCTCGCCTGCAAGATTCCTCACCGCCTCCTCAAGCTCGGCAAGCTTTAATATCTTCTCTAAAGCCTCCTCAAAGCTTTTTGCACTTCTATCCACCGCAGCGGACGAATCAATAAGACCATAACCTCGCTCCGTAACTTTCCTCGCTAAACCGTCTTTTAATCCCAGTGTCGGCACGTGCACGCCCATTATGCTGCGAGAAGTAAAATCCAGTCCGATTTCTTGTGGCGTCATCAGCGACAACTGCCTTACCTGCTCAACGCCCGACCTCGCCTGAGCCAGGATTAAAAAATTAAATGCCTCTTTTAACTTGCCGTCCACGGCCTTTCGCGCATCTCGTACCTCACCGACCACATCTAAGAATTCGCCGATCAGCGCATCACGTTTTTCACGAAGCAGGTCATGTCCCTTCTCCGCTAACTTCTCTCTCCTACTCAGCCGCAACAACTCCATCCGTGTCGGGCTTATCCCCTCTATTATCTCGGGCATAACGTGTCCTTCAAATTGAAAAGAAGAATAATATTATAAAAGAAAAGGTTTCCGATTTTGGCTTGTGCATGATGCACGATAAAAGTTTCCTAATTTAGGAAGAACTTCTTTCCTTTCATACACCTGTGCCAACGCCTTTCTCCACGAGATAAATCCCGTCTTGAAAGACCTTTGGGTCATAGCCCTTTATCCTCGTCGTTTGTTCTATATTCGCTGCGGTTTGTCCAACCAATTCCTTATCTATTCCAGAAACCACTATCTCTTCTCCTTTGCCTTTTATTTCTACCTTTACACCTTCTCCGACTTTTGCGATTCTCGCCTTCTTCTCGCCCAGGAAATTTGAAACTGATACGCTGTTACCATCTTTTGCTACCGCAATTTGCATGGGGAAATGAGCATGCACAACCTTCAACCTATAAAAAAATCCTTCTTCCACACCTGTAATCATATTCTTGAGATGCGATGCGTAAGTTCCCGCCATTGCGCTTCTCTTTTTCCTTCCTAAATCGCCCTTTATAACAACCTCGTCGCTGTTATCCCGCTTCTCTATTTGTATACGCAGTCCGGGCTGCCATAATTCTCGCTCTATCGCTCCTTTTGGTCCCTCTGCCTTCACCAATCTCCCGCTTATTGTGAGGTTCACATTTTCAGGGATTGGAATCCCGAGGTCAATGCCCGCTTCCTCCTCTATTGATTTGGTCATCTGTAATTACTTACCTCCTCCTTTGAGTATTTAAATTTATGTTTTTCTTTTAGTGCAGGTTTTCTTTTTTCAAAAAGAGAATTTAGTGCATGATAAAAAAGCTAAAAGAGGTGTATGAAAATAAAGATTTTTTCAACCGAGGGGTTGACCTAACAGCGGTTATGCCCCTTGTGAATGAAATAATCGCAGAAGTAAGGAGCAGAGGGGATGGGGCACTGCTGGACTACACCGAAAAATTTGACGGCGTAAAATTTCTGAGGCAAGAAGACCTGGAGGTGAGACGAGGCGAAATCGAAGATGCTAAGCGTAACGTGGATGAGCCTATGCTGCGGAGTATCGAGAAAGCATCTGAAGCCATAAAAAAATTCCATTACCGCCAGAAGAGGCGAGTAGAGGTGGAAAAGGGCGAAGACAAAGGCGGAACTGAAGGTATGTTCATTGACAATACGTATGTTCCACTTGACGTGGTTGGTGCCTATGTTCCCGCGTCGTATTTCAGCACCGCTTTGATGTGTGTGATTCCCGCGAAGATAGCGGGAGTGCGGGATATACTGGTATGCACACCGCCGGGGAAGGATGGGGCTGTGGACTCGCTTACGTTGGTTGCCGCGGCAGAACTCGCAGGAGCAACGCGGATATTTAAAGTGGGTGGTGCACAGGCGATTGCTGCGCTCGCTTTTGGCACTGAAACGATTCCAAAGGTACAAAAAATAGTGGGACCCGGGAACGTGTATGTAACAGCAGCGAAGATGGCTGCTCGAGCACAAGGAGTGGAAATAGACTTCCCCGCGGGGCCCTCGGAGATCATAATAATCGCGGACGAAACGGCAAATCCATATTTCATTACCGCTGACATGCTCGCACAGGCGGAGCATGGTGCGAAATCAAAAGCGGTTCTTCTTACCGATTCTGCGCGGATAGCAGCGGAAGTAGAACGACAAATCAGGGCAGAAACGGGTGATGAGGTGGAAGAGCAAAACGGGATACTACTTGGGGACGACATAGGCAAGTGCATAGCATTCGCGAACGAATATGCACCCGAGCACCTCGAGATAATGGTGCGGGAGCCAAAGGAAGTTTTGAAACGAATAAAAAATGCGGGTTCGGTGTTTGTAGGCGATTATTCGCCGGTTGCCGCAGGAGATTATGCTACGGGAGCAAATCACGTGCTGCCGACTGCGGGCTACGCAAAGTTGTTCTCCGGGCTTGACGTTCACCATTTCATGCGCCGTATGACCGTACAGTGGCTGGATAAGGAAGGATTAGCGAAAATAAAGGACGTAGTGGTGAAGATGTCCAGGGCGGAAGGCATGGAAAAGCATGCGCAGTCGGTAGAGGCGAGGTTCTAAATGTTATTTATATGTTCCACAAAGTTATTTACTGAGCAACTGTTGATTGACGTTGTAAGATGAGATGAGATGAGATGCTGCCAAAAAGATTAAGCGGGATAGAAGAATCAGCAACCATGAAAATGGGGTCTTTGGCGAAGAAGCTGCAGACCGAGGGCAAATCCGTCCTGAACTTCTCGCTTGGTGAGCCGGACTTCAAAACACCGGGGCATATCTGCGAAGCAGCGAAACGCGCTTTAGACCTTGGATATACGCACTATGTGAGCAGTGCAGGCGTAGACGAGTTAAGAGAGGCGATAGCGGAGAAGATAAGGGAAGAAAACAAGGTTGACGTATCTGCAGAGAATGTGGTAGTAACGCCGGGCGCGAAACAGGCGATATACGAGTTGATGATGAGTGTGCTGGACGATGGCGACGAGGTGATTCTGCTTGACCCTGCATGGGTAACGTTTGAATCAGCAGTGAAATTAGCGGGTGGAAACCCGAAATGGGTGAAGCGAGTGGAAGAAGAAATAAACTACGCATCGCTTGAATCTGCAGTATCGGAAAACACGAAACTGATTGTTATCAATAGCCCTAATAATCCCACGGGGTATGTTCTCAGCGAGACAGAGCAGAAGGAAATTGCGGAATTCGCCGTTGACCATGACCTTCTTGTGCTGTCGGACGAGATATATGAGAAGATAATCTATGGTCGAAAACACGTGAGCATTGCCTCCTTTGACGGTATGCAAGCTCGAACGGTAATCATAAATGGTTTCTCGAAGACGTATGCAATGACGGGCTGGCGGATAGGATATGCCGTTGCACCCACCATGGGGATATTGGAGGGGATGCTAAAAATACAGCAGCATTCGGTATCCTGTGCACCATCTATTGCGCAATCAGCAGCGTTGACGGCACTCAGCAGTTCTCAGGACTGCGTGAAGGAAATGGTGGAGCAGTTCAAAAGGAGACGAGACGTCATTGTGAAACGGCTAAA
>QEXZ01000091.1 GCA_003160755.1 Methanomicrobiales archaeon | reverse complement strand
CTACTACCACTATTACAACTACGGTGGTGGCGGCAGCGAGCCAGGTAGCGGTATTCGGCGCTATTGCTGTGGTTATTTTAATTTCGCTGCTGTGGCATATCTGGTGCTTAGAAGAAAGAGGTAAGTAAAAATTCAATAACACTATGCCTTTTCTTATAGTAGATAACAATATTTTCTCCATTTCCATTATGAACCCAAGAATCGTTACACGGTTGACAAAGCTGATAGCTCTAACACTGTTCCTATTGATACTCATGCCGGCTATCACTATTACAAGTGCAGATGTATCCGAATTGAATGTCCCTCAAGAAGTTATACAAGGGAATGAGGCATCAATATCCGGGAGAGCATCGCCAAACGAAAAGGTATGGTTAAAGTCATTATTTGAGATTTCTTTGCCTGTTTCCGATGGGAAATACAGTTGCGATTTTACCGACATTCACTTCCCTGCAGGTGAGAAAACGTTCTCTGTAACCGCAGAGAACGTAAATAATATTCGAGCTTCATTAAGTCCAGTATTCTGGCAGACAATTGAATACCCTTTATCAGGACCTGAGAATGCAACTGCCAGTATTGCCACACTTTCTATTTCCTTTCCAGCAACGATGCACGGAGCTAAAATAGACATCTCAGGCAGAAAGAACGTTAAGGTATATGGCGATGCCGCAGATAAGGCAACTTCTGTAAACCTGAGTGTTGCCATGTCAATCAAGGTCAACGCGGATTCAAATGGTGATTTTGTACTTGATATTAGCACCGAAGGAGTTCCTCCTGGGGTGTTTTTGATAAACGCTGGGGGAATAAACAAAAATGTTTACCTTGTTTTACCTACCGGACCCATTGAACCTACTTCCACGCCTGGATTAACAATAGCACCTTCACCTTCACCTTCACCCTCTCTCTCACCCTCACCCTCACCCTCACCCTCACCGGCACCGGCACCAGCACCAGCACCAGCACCAGAAGAGCCATTGAAAACAACAATCCTAATATTGAGCGTATTGGTGATAATAGCGGTTATAATGGGGTCTTACTTCGCTATGAGGCTAAGGAGAAGGAAATAAGCGTATATAATGGGGGTTGTTAAAGCGAAGGTTAATTTGCTGGGTTCTTTTTTGGCGGCGATAAAAGTCGGAGAGGATGAGCTTGACTTGTTCATAAGGCGTTCGCTTGCGGTGGAGCTTTACCGGGAAGGTAAGTTATCGCTTGGAAAAGCAGCAGAAATGGCAGGCGTAAGGAACAAGTGGGAAATGTTGATGTTGCTGAATGAAAAGGGAGTGCCAATAGATTATACAGCGGCGGATGCAGAGAAGGATTTAAAGACATTAAAAGAAGTACTGGGTAGATGACAGAGGATAGATGAAAGTTGTATCGAATTCAACGCATTTTGTTATTGGCTTCAGCGGATGGCAAAATCGACTTTTAAAAAACGATTGATGAGCTCATAGCAGTTGGTTTTCGACTCAGTGAAAAGGAATATAAAAAGATATTAAGTCTAAGTGACACTTTTCCTTTTTTTAAAAAAACTTTTTTGCAAGCAAAAACCTTTACTAAAAACATAAGTTTCTTTGGTAAAGCTTTCTTTTATAAAGAAAGGTTTGTGCTAAAAGAAAAACGAAAATCTCGCGAAAATCTGTGTAATCTGTGGTTAACGAGATAGTATGAAACCATTTACCGAAAAGCTTATATATACCCTTCACATAAAATATAAAGGGGATATTAAAAAATGCTGACTACGATAACGACGACTACCACCACAACCACCACTACGGTCGTGGCGGCGAGCCAGGTGGCGGTATTTGGTGCTATCGGAGTGGTTGTTTTAATCGCGCTGCTTATAGCGAAGGAGTTGCTAAGTGCATGCGAAAATGAAAAAGCGATGTTGCTCGGAAGGATTACATCCGTTGCAATTAATCCGCTCCTGTTCTCATTTTTGTGTATCGTGGCGGTAAAAGTGCTGGAGGTGTTATAACGCACTTTCTTTCTAAAGAAAGAACCTGCGCTAAGAAAGGATGTATAAAAAGGCGTGGGAAAAGAAGGGGATGAAGAAGAAGGGAAGGAGAAGGGAAAGAGAAGAAACGAATGAGAAAATTAAAATCGGTAAAAAATCGTGGAGCGTAGCGATAGCAGCGGTAATAGTCAGTTCTGCGCTGATAGCGTTTATGCCACTTGCCGCAGCGGTTACTATTTCCAATTTTGTGATAACGCCAGCGGATAATACTGCGGGTGTCTCATCTGCTTATACCATCCAGGTGAATACGACAAACTTTACGTCATTGAATATAAGTATTCCTGCAGGATTCAAAGCAAAAACGCCTTCCGGTGGAGAGCAGATCGCAGAAGTTGATCTCTGGTGGGATAATCCCACACCCCATTATGGGTATATTAACTTCACGGCAAATGTGACAAACCCATCAGATAAGGTGGATGTGTATGCTAGCATCGGGGGGGATACGGCAACACTCATAGATATGGTAGTAAATTATGCTGAAGGCGAAACAACATCGATCCAATCGCCTTTTGGAGCTCATCTGGAGCGGGCGGGCCTGAAGTTACCAACAGCATCGTTGAAAGGATGGTTGAACCTAACAGGTTTGCCGGATAACATAACGAATGCCACAGTTAGCGTTGGTGAATTTGTGGAAAATCCATCGGCTGGAGATTATGTATTTGTAGCAGATGGAGTGGATAGTAATATAGTGCATATTATACCAACACCAACACTAACACCAACACCGCCAAGAAGAAATGTCGGCGGCGGTGGAGGCGGCGGTAGTTTTGTTCTCCCTCCAAAAGAGACTGCCCTTCCAGAAGAGATTACCATTCCTACTCCTGGCACCAAAATCTTTAACTTCACATTGCTTGGTCTCAAAGTTTCAATTGACCAGAAGAACATGACCAAAGATGCAAAAGTATCACTTAAAACAATGGATAAGCCAGCAAAAATTCCTGACTCACCTGGAACTGTATACAGCTACTTCGAAACTCTAACTACCCTCGAACCCGAAAACATCCACTCCGTAAGTATGAGCTTCAGAGTTAACAAGTCATGGACTATTATTAACAACATTAGTGTTGAAACGATAAAACTGTGCAGATATGCGAGCGCAACTGGTTGGGAAGAATTGGAAACAACGAAAATCAAAGAAGATGAAGATTATTTCTACTTCTCTGCGGACACACCGGGATTATCTATTTTTGCAATCACAGGCGAGAAAAAAGGAGTGGAATTGGTACCTTCATCAGCGACAAAAACCACTCCTACAACACCTACAACACCTACAACACCTACAACACCTACAACACCAGTTGTGCCGCCAAAGACACCATGGACATTGATCATAACGGGTATTCTTATCATCGCAGTGATAATCCTCGGCGCAGCAGTGTATTACTACTACTTCTATCTTTACTAAAAAACTACATTCATTATTCGGTAATGTCCTAAGTTTTGTGACCCGTCTTGAACATCAACAAATCCACCCATGTCCAAATGTGATTCGTGATACCTTCAGCTATGCATGGCGTTCTCAGGATGTTTTTCTCACCTTTCTTCGTTTTGATCGTCAATGCTGAATTAGCCCTGATCAGGTTGTTATAGCACTGATACTTGTCCAACATCTCCTTACACTTAGAGAAGCATAAGCTCTTCCTGACCAGCCTCGAAATGCCGTGCCTCAACGTTAGGTTGTACCTCTCTATGTAGACCGTATCTATGTCCACATCATCTACCTCACCGAAAATGATTGTTCTGGTCTTACCAACCACTCTGCCCCCTTCCCTTTCTTTGACGAGTTGTCCGTAATTGATCGCTTCCACATCAAAGTTCTCCAGGATGGCACTGGTGTACTGAACGGTTACCGTCACTAGCGAAAGTAGCCTTCTTATCCTTTGTTGGTATCTTTCCTCGTTTTCTCACCGTTTTCATTGGTTCATCTGCCGTGGCTTGTACTCTTTTACCAGTGCTATGCGCTAAATGAAGCTTTGTATCTGTTTTCTTCGCTATGTATATCCAGCAATCGCCCTGTCTATCATCGTCACCATCTCCTTCGGCAAGGTTCTTTTGTTTTTTTTTTACGAATGACCACATCTCGTCTACCTGGATCTTGGTTAATCCAACATTCCGTATCAAAAAGTCCGTCACTTCCCTTGCGTGTCTTGCCAGGTCTTCTACGACCTTTGATACCGTGTCGCGATGAATCCCCATTATGCGTTCAATAGCCCTTATTCCATTCTTCTCTACTAGCAATTTGCATATCAAGATTATCTGATCTTCTTTGAGGTGTCTGTTGTAGAATACCGTGCCTTTTGTCTCAGGGAATCTCACACCACAGGTCTTGCATTTGAACATCTGGTTGCCCTTAGCATTAAAGCCTTTCTTGATGATGTTGCCAGTGTTTCTCTTTCGGTAGTCCGGACAATCCCGATTCAGACATATCAGGTCTTTTGAATTTGCTCCAGTCATGGAGTAAGTTATTAGATCGTGTGCTTATAAAGATCACGTTTTGTAGGACATCACCGGATATTTGATGACCGGATGGAGTTCTGGAATCCTGGTAGGTTGCCGGAAGGCTGGACGGTCGAGACGTTGAAGCGGGTGCATGAGTCCATACCAAGAAATCCATCGATAGCAAAGCAATTCTTCTGGGTCAAGTATATCAAAGAGGTTGGGACAGGAACAAACAAGATCATAGAGTGGTGTACTGATTGGGGGCTGCCAGAGCCAGAGTTTGAATTTACCGGAACGAGTTTAGTTGTTACGTTATGGAAATCAAAACTGGATGAGGAGTATTTGGATACCTTAGGGTTAAATGAACGGCAAAGAAAAGCAATAGACTATATGAAAAAGCATAAGAAGATAACAAGCAAAGAATATGCAGAACTATTTTCAATAACAGATAGAACAGCAAGAAACGACTTAAAATCATTGCTCGATAAAAAGATATTAATTCAAAGAGGAACAAGCAAGAAATTAACATACTACGAACTATCAGTTTAACGGAAATTTAACGGAAATTTAACGGAAATTATTTCCGATACGTCGTGCGATGTATTTTGCAAAAACATAGACCCCCAAAAAAGTTGAAAGGAAATGGATAAGATGACACAAATATCAGTCATAATCCCGACAAATGAAAACAAGAAAACAGAAAATAAATTAGGGACGCAGATTAACGCTTGTGGGCTCTGCCCACATTCCCGCAAGCTCTGAAAGGGCTTAATGATAAGAATCAACACGGTTAAGCTAAAATAAATCTGCGTCCTAAATAGGTAGAAGTTATACTTTATCTACAATAAAAGGAACTAAATAAATAGACATCTAATGTAATAAAGTGAAGATAGGTGTAAAGAGATGAAAGCGAAAAGTATGATGAAAGAAAGGGTTGAAGCAGTAATTCGGTCTGGTGTATATCCAGATGAATCCGAACTATATGGTGAAGCAATCAGGACACTTTTCGAAGTAAAATCGGACTTGAAGACGATTGCCGCGGTTGAATTGTACAAAGAAGGGGAAGTCTCTATTGAAAGAGCATCGGAAATTGCTGGGGTAAACGTCGTTCAATTCAAAGAGATTCTAGCGCAGAAGGGGATAACAAGATGGATAGGGTCTGGTGAGGATGAGTTGAAAAGGAAAACAGAAGAATTGAAGAAGGCGAAGAGGTAATATGAAAGTTCTCTTAGATACAGACATAGCAAGCTGCCTGTCTAAAATAAGCGGTTTTGATGTCATATTCACGCTATTTCCGAACTCAAACTTTTTCATTCCAACAAGAGTCTTTGAAGAGTTAAAGGAAGCAGAAGAGCTTGGGTATAGATTTGTCGGAACGATTTTCAGCCTGCTGGGAGATAAAATTGAAATAACATCCTTAAATGAAGAAGAAGTAAGGGATTACGAAGAAATCAATAGAATAGGGAAATTTGGATACGGAGAGAAGGAATGCATTTCTATTTGTAGAAATAGGGATGATTTTATATTGCTTTCAAATGATGGGCATGTGAACAAAAAATCAAGAGACCTTGGGATAAAGATATATAACTTAGAGGATTTACTTTCACTTGCCATAGGAGGTGGAGTGATAAAGACTGAGGATGAACTGGAAGCGTTGATGGATAGAATTGAGCACTTGGATAGGGTTAGCATAAGAGATAAGGATTATCTGAGAAGCAAAGTAAAAGAGGAGGATTACGGAGTGAACAAATAATGTATATTTACAAGAACGCAAAATTGGTGTAGTAACATGAAAGAAGTATCGGTCGTAATCCTGACAAAGAACGAAGAGAAATGGAAAAGAAACCTTGCCTAAAGAAACAAGTCTTTTTTTCTTTTAGCACAGGTTTTCTTTTTTAGGAAAAAAGAAAAAGTGTTATGAAAACACTTGCCGCGATTCCATGTTATAATGAAAGAGT
>QEXZ01000090.1 GCA_003160755.1 Methanomicrobiales archaeon | reverse complement strand
GATTTGCCAAAAATTCAATGATTTCTTCTTCCGCGATAGGACGTGAGTAATGCTTGGGGTCCACCAGCTCCGGATTGTGGCAGTACGAACACCTGAAATTGCAGCCCTGGGTAAACACAATAGCACATATTTTCCCGGGATAGTCTATTAGCGAAAATCGCTGAAAACCCCCGATTAACATCTAATCACTCCCTTTATCCCCCTCATCCACCAAAATCTATTAAATTTAACTGTTTCCCGGCGTATTTTCTTTTAGCCTTGATTTGTGAAGGTTTTAAAGCTATGGCTATATCCGCCTTTCTTTTTCTTTTCTTTTTTAATTTTTGTACTGTTTCTACTACAAACGTTTTCCTTTTCTTGAATTCTTCGCGCTTACCTTTATTCCATTGTGCTACCGGGCGCAGATAGCCGACTACACGTGAATACACCTCGGTCTCCGCACCACACTCCGGGCAGGTATAATGCTCACCAGCTATATAGCCGTGTACCGGGCAAACACTAAAAGTTGGCGTGAAGGTAAAGTAAGGCAAGTGATAGAGCTCACAGATTTTCATGATTAACGCTTTCAGTGTGTTAGAGTCGCCGACACGCTCGCCTGCGAAAACATGAAAGACGGTGCCTCCAGTGTACTTTGTCTGAATCGCATCCTGCAAATCCAGCGCCTCGAAGACGTCTTCGGTATAATTTACCGGTAGTTGCGTGGAATTAGTATAAAATGGCTCTGCACCCTTCTTCCAGTCCTCTTCATTAGCACAGATTATCCCGGGATATTTCTCTTTATCCTTTTTTGCAAGCCGATAAGAAGTCCCCTCAGCAGGCGTAGCCTCCAGGTTATAGTTATTACCGGTTTCCGCCTGAAATTTCAATAATTTATCACGCATAAAATCTAACACCCTCGAGGTAAACCTCCGAGATTTATCTGATGCAATATTCTCCCCAAACATGTTCAAGCAGGCTTCATTCATGCCCACCAAACCAATCGTGGAGAAATGATTCTTCCAATATTCTCCAAATCGTTCTTTAACCCCTCTCAGATAATATCTCGTGTAAGGATAAAGACTCTCTTCCGTAAACTTCTCTAAAACCTTTCTCTTTACCTCTAAACTCTCCTTCGCCAACGCCATCAACCGCTCTAAAGCCACGATGAACTCATCTTCGTCTTTGGCTAAATACCCAAGTCTTGGCATGTTGAGCGTGACCACGCCAATTGAACCGGTTAACGGACTCGACCCGAAAAGACCTCCTCCTCTCTTTTTTAACTCTCTATTGTCTATTCGCAATCGGCAACACATACTTCTGGCATCTTCGGGATTCATATCAGAATTTATGAAGTTAGAGAAGTAAGGCACACCGTATTTAGCGGTAACTTCCCATAGAACATCCAAATTAGGGTTCCCCCAGTCGAAATCCTTCGTAATATTGTAAGTGGGGATAGGAAAAGTAAATACTCTTCCTTTGGCATCTCCCTCTGCCATTACTTCTAAAAACGCCTTATTGAATAACTCCATCTCCTCCTGGAATTCTCTATACGTCTCTTTTTGTATCTCCCCTCCGATAATAACGCCCTGATTAGCGTAGTATTCAGGAACTGTTAAGTCTAAGGTAATGTTCGTGAAAGGCGTTTGAAATCCCACCCTTGTAGGAACATTTATATTGAATACAAATTCCTGCAATGCCTGCTTCACTTCTTTATAACCCAGTCCGTCATATCGTATGAACGGTGCAAGAAGAGTGTCAAAATTAGAGAACGCTTGAGCGCCAGCAGCTTCTCCCTGAAGTGTATAAAAGAAATTTACTATCTGCCCTAATGCAGAACGGAGATGTTTCGCAGGTTTACTTTCTATTTTTCCCTGCGCTCCCTTAAATCCCTCTACTAATAAATCAAAAAGGTCCCAGCCAACACAATAAACGGAAAGAAGATTCAAATCATGTATGTGAAAATCGCCATTTGAATGCGCTTGTCTTAC
This sequence comes from Methanomicrobiales archaeon, assembly GCA_003160755.1. Lineage (GTDB taxonomy): Archaea > Halobacteriota > Syntropharchaeia > Alkanophagales > Methanospirareceae > QEXZ01. Next base: position 4,447 of record QEXZ01000090.1, on the reverse strand, counting down.
TTCTGGGGGATATATCTTCCGCATCCAGTAGATTTTACTGATTTCTGAAGAGACATAATTGTTCAAGCCCTGTAAAGAGAAACTCATATTACTATTCTCGTTTACCTGCCAATCAATCTTCTCCAGGTATTGATCAACCAGGTCAACGTCCGCTTTAGCCGTTATCTCTCTGATTCCCGCATGTTGTTCTCGATAAATAATACACGCTTTTGCGGTTTTGCGATAAGGGGTGGATAACAAAACCTCCTCGACCACATCCTGGATCTCCTCAACTGTTGGTATCTCACGGGGAATCGCTTGTTGAGCTAAATTTAAAACCTTTAAGGTCAATTTCTGTGCTATTTTATAATCGAACTCGCCGGTTGCTTCGCCTGCCGTCCAAATTGCATTTGTAATCTTCTCCGCCTCAAACAGTTCTACTCTGCCATCCCTTTTTTTAATACTGGTGAACACTTTTCCCTTCTCTCTTGCATCTCCCATAGTTTTAATATAATATATCTCTGATTTTATTTTTTGGTACGTGTTTAGCTAACCACAAGATTACGCAGATTTTCACGAGAAAATATGAAGATGTAAAACATAAAATGTAAATCTAACCAATATCTTCTGCGTAGTACCCTCTTCTTGTGTTAATCTCGTGAAATCTCGCGGTTTTTTTCGCCTCAGCTAAACACATACATTTTTTGTATTTAATTATAAAGCCTCTTTTATCGCATCCACAAGCAATCTACCGGCTTGCTGTATTACATTAAGTTTGAGTCCTCAACAGGCCAAAGGACTGCCTTTGCCCCTGTTCTTTCCAATAATATTAGCACTGTGAGTACATGAAAGCTATGTCATTTTGGGGTTAGATTTTGCAAGTTCAAATCTGCCTCAGCATACTATTTATTGCTGTTGATCATCTCCGTTTGAGGCTTTATAAGACAGATTAGAGAAAAAAACCTGAGAAAACTTGGCCTAAACATGCACTAAGGCTAACCCCGTATTGACGCCATAGTTCGGAACTACTGAACTAATAGGCTTTGCTAATAAAGTCAAATAACGTGATGACTTTATTAGCAAAACCCCGACTTTCTGAGCAGAGCAACAAAAAACTTAGGAGGTGATAAGAAAGAAATGGAAACCGAGCAAGAAAATATCGAAAATAGTTTTAAGAATGGGAACGAAGTAGTAGATACGGATAAGGAAGAGGTGTTGATGGTTATACATAAACGAATTCATGTAATTAAAAGGGGTGAAGGCTGGGCTATAAAGAAGGAAGGTGCAAGTCGAGCTACTCGAATTTATAAAAATAAACGGGAGGCTGTAGAAGAAGGCAGAGAATTTAGAGAAATGGGGTATGATTTGGCTATCCATAAAAAAGATGGTTCAATTCAACGATGGGAAAAAGCAAAAAAGAAAAGGACTATTAAAACCCCGAAAGTAACTGGAAAGATTCCTCGCAAAGCCATAGAACAAGCAGTAAAGAAAGTAATTTCTAAAAAAGGGAACTAAATAAAAAGGAGAAATTAGTATGCCTATATCAGACTATAATAATAATGTCTTTATCAATTGCCCTTTTGATGAAAAATACAAGGAATTATTTGATTCAATCGTATTCGGTATATTTGATTGTGGATTTATAGCACGATGCACTTGGGAAGAGCCAGATGCAAGTCAGATTAGGATAGAAAAAATTTATAATATTGTTTCTGAGTGTAAATACGGTATTCACGACATATCCAGAACGGAATTAGATTCTGTAAATAACTTGCCGAGATTTAATATGCCTTTTGAATTAGGTATTTTTTTAACTACTAAAAAATTTGGGGATGAAAAACAACAAAAGAAGAAGTGTCTTATTCTTGATAAAAGTCCCTACCGCTATCAATTATTTATTTCTGATATTTCAGATCAAGATATTGAAGCACATGAAGATAAACCCGCAATAGTAGTTTTAAAAGTACGTGACTGGCTTCGGGCTGCATCAAAACGAAGTAATATCCCTAGTGGTTCTGTAATCTGGGGACATTATAAAAACTTTATAGATGAGCTTCCTTCGATGTGCTCGGAACTTAATTTAAACTCTAAAGAATTGATTTTTAGCGATTATATATACGTTGTTACCGTATGGCTCAAAATTCAAAATAAAAAGAAGGAAATCCTCCTATGAGCCAAAGCAGGTGTGAGCTATCCAACCTTCTCTTTTTTCACCTTTTGACTAATTACGAGAACAAGTAGAAAAGTCGGGCGTTACTCCCAACTCGTGCATTTCGTGTATCACCACCACGATGTTATGGGCGATGAGCTTGCATAGTAGCTCATTCTTCTGTGCTATCCCTTTCTTCGATTTTAGCTTATCCCAAATTTTGTTTTTACCATCATAAATGTGGTCTCTACATTGCTTCTCTTGTGGTAATGCTCCATGAACTCTTCTTTATTCATCATAAAGTAGTGATACATCTTATTCCATACTCGTGACCCTCTTGGCTTTCCAGTAGCGTTTAATCTAAACGGGATATATGCAGTTGCGCCTATCTCATCAGCGAGGTCGTAATTAGCTCGACTACAATACGCCTTATCCGCTTCTATTTCTTCTATATTAAATCCGTTTTCATGCGCTTCCTCTACCATTGGCTCGAAGTAAGGGGAATCGTTAGCATTCCCTTCCGTTATCCTTGCGCTTGCTATTATGTTTGTCTTAGTGCCTGTAAGAATATGCGCCTTCACCCACCTATGCACTTTCTTCGTCCCATATTTCTCCACGCCGTACTGGTTAAATTGGCTTGTGCGGAAGCCTGAGCTATCGGGGGCGAAATTTGTTTCAACGCCTTTTAGCGGAAGCGAAGATAAGATAAGAAGGCGATTCAAAATAGGTGTTGTATCTTCTCGGTTAAGGAATATGTTTATCATTTAGCGACCGAAGTGCATCAGGTATTATTTAGAAAGCAAATGGATCATGAAGAATGGCCGGATTTGAACCAAGCAACAGAACTAGCACTCCAACTAGCTGCGCTTTTTCACGATGTCGGGCATGGTCCATGGGGTCATGTCTTTGAAATCTTTTGTAAAAGAAATTGTGACTTTAGCGAGTGGAAGCATGAGAAACAGACTGCAACACTAATTTCTAAAGGTGTAGGGGCATATAATCACATACCCCTCTTTTTGAGTGACCAGCATAGAAAACTACTACAAAAAAAGATACCAAACGCTGAACTTCTCCTCCCAAAAAATGTAGCAGCCATAGCTACAGGGTCCCCTCCCCCTTCCGATAAGAAGTACCTTTTTCTATCTCAAATAGTCGCTAGCGAGTTTGATGTAGATAGAATGGATTATCTTCGAAGAGATGCGCTGCATACAGCCGTTGGAACAGGGAGTGTTGATGTATGGGAAATTTTACATAGTTACACAATAGCCGAGGACTTAATTGAGAAAGGTGTGCCGAGCGGGACATGGGGTGCAAAATTATCAACGAATGCTGCGGAAGCCGCGGAAGCTTTATTAACAGGTAGGGATCTTGCTTATAGAAAGGTATATTATCATAAAACTCATCGTTCTGCTGAAGAGATGATGATTCGTGCAATGTATGAAATCACTGACAAATATGCGATAGAAGAATTATCATCGATGACTGATGAGGATCTGTTAAGAGCTTTTGAAGGAGAAAATGGCAATCCATTCACAAAAGATGTTGCAAAAAGAATACGAAGACGGAGAATCTATGAACCTCTTCCTTTTGAAGTTCACGTATTTAACGACCTTGACACGCAGGCACAAGAAAATATATCGGAATATAGTACGCCTAAATCAATTGAAGAGTACAAAAATATTCTTAAATCAATGGATGCCCTAGCAGCCACACTCAATTTCCCAAATGAGTGGAGAGTCATATTTGATATAGAAGAAGTGCCGGTTTCTAAGGGGGATGCATATAGACGACCGTACTTTTATAATGAAAATACTAATGAACTGAAATCGCTATTAGATTTATTACCCCATCTTGCACTAACTCATGGAGTGATATTATTGTATCCCAATAGGGAACCAACCGATTTAGGACGTAGATATGTGCGAGAGATCTCTAAATTGCTCATTATAATGCCCTTTCAATTTATTGAGAAGTTTATTACTAAATGTAAAGATGAGGGATTAAAGAAGGGTATTATCCCAACTTTCGATGAAATTGAAAAGATTGCTAACGAGGTCTATCAGCAGGATTTACACGTAATTATCGAACAGTATATTGATTTTTTAGGGATACGTGATCAAACGAAGAAAGATCAGTTACTTAAAAAGTTCAGGGAAAATATGGTTCACTATATAGCAGAATGGGCTCTTGAGAGTTATTCAAAAAGGTCCCAGCCGACACAATAAACCGAGAGAATATTCAAATCGTGTATATGAAAATCGCCATTTAAGTGCGCCTGTCTTATTTCTGAAGGGTAGATTTTAATTAACCAGTAAGTTT
>QEXZ01000009.1:24580-25737 GCA_003160755.1 Methanomicrobiales archaeon | reverse complement strand
TAGATGCAACAAAGACAAATATGATTTCAGAAGGGACAAAAGCATTTAGAAAATGCAGTTCTGCTAATATCACTGGGAAGATGGAGAGAAGTATAATAAATGCGACCAGATTATCAATATCCAAACTCCCCGCCCAATTGAATTGATTTAGGTGGTATTGGTGTTACAACACTCCCTTTCTGTTCTTTTGTTACCTCGAAGACTTTCACTTCGTTTTCTTTAAATTTGCTGCCTGCCCCCTCTCTTATTTTATCTAATAATTTAGCAGAATGAGTTGTAATAATAACTTGTTTAGCACCATCTTTAGTGGCGTCAAGGAACAAATCTAACAAGTTAGATTGTGCAAGTGGATGTAGATGTATTTCAGGCTCTTCTATCATTATTGTACTATTGGCTGGAGATCCAAAACACTGTACTATTACAGAAAATATCTGATTTGTACCAAACCCGATATCCATTATACTTGTGCTAATAGGGAGTTTATCATCCTTAAAACTTGCGGAACTCTCCCCTTTGCTCAGAACAGTCGTTAAATCCGCGATGTTAAAGTTCTTTGTGTGCTCTACTATCTTACTGAAAGCATCTGGTCTGTTGTTCCTTATATATTGAAAATAGGCTAATGTATCAGCACCATTATTCACTTCATCTGGCTCTCTACTTATATTTTGTTCTCTCAATACTATCCTCCTATAAGCAGACAAAAAGTATATTCTATTCATCTTATCTAAAATTGAATCTCTTAATTCTTTACTGATATCTGCACAATAAGGTGTTTCTTTTGGTTCCGATGCCCGCCAACCTAAAAACGCAAATGTATCGTTGACAAAATCTTCTTTGATTATCTCAGGGGAATATCTCATTTTATATCCACCTCGACCTTTATCAAAGTATAATTCACATATAACACCTTCTTTTGTCGATAAAGTCTCTGATAGTATTCTGTCTGCAGTCGCATTCACCGTTAGATTAACCGATGTGAAGTCATATTTTTGATAAGGGGTTTGTTTGGCTATTTTATTCAACTTCTCAATTCCATCGGTCAATTTAAATCCGATGCAGATACTTATTCTCTTATCTCTTTGTTTGTTAAATACTGATTCTTCAAAGGAATTTAGATCCACTAATAAATTGCTCGCTCCAGAAAACGTCAAAATGCT
>QEXZ01000009.1:0-24480 GCA_003160755.1 Methanomicrobiales archaeon | reverse complement strand
CGGTCAATTTAAATCCGATGCAGATACTTATTCTCTTATCTCTTTGTTTGTTAAATACTGATTCTTCAAAGGAATTTAGATCCACTAATAAATTGCTCGCTCCAGAAAACGTCAAAATGCTCTTATTAAGCGATTGCTTTAAAAGACAAATAGCGTGCAAGATAGATGACTTTCCAGAATTATTTGCACCATAAATAACATTAACTCGTCCTAAGTTCGATAACACACCTCCATTTTCTCCCTCTCCAAAACATTTAAAGTTTTCAATTTCTATATTTGAAATCATTTTTCTCAAGTTAATACTTTCACAGGGTTATTTAAAGCTATCGACTTCATGCACATATCCCACCCATGCTCCCTCTCCTCGTTCAACGCACTCATATCTCAACTTCAAACCCCACTACCGGATAGCTCAACCCAAAATTGAGAATTACCTCTGGGTGTATTTCACCAAAAACACCTATATGTTTGCCATTCCTTACTATATCCGCTCTTCTACCCTCTAAAAATGCTTCATTCTCCGACTCCACCACTTCTGCATCTTCCAGCCCCAGCTCATTCAGCACCGCATCAGCCACGGACTTAACCTCGGCAAAGTTCGCATTCGCATGTATTGAGACAGCAGCAAGCCGATATTCCTCCTTATAGTTTAGTATTACCGGACCCACCTCGAAAATCCGCTGCGGTAGGTCACGATGCTTGTTAAGCGAGAGGGTATCCAGTAGATTCGGTAGAATCGAGTATCTGAGTATTGTATGCTCCGTGCTTATCGGCGATGCAACTTTTACAATATCAGCCAAATTAGGCAGATTAGAGGCTTTGTCGTTTGGTGGTTTGCTTTTTCGGCTAACTAACGAGCTAAACCGCTGACCCTCTAAACCGATAAAAGGGTTTTGTCGCATTCGCTCAAACTGTTTCTTCTCTGAGGTCAGTGTAAAAGTCAAGACCTCGAAATACCCAAGACCCGTCATTATTCCCCTCATCGCTCTCTTTTTATCCTCTATCGGATGCACTTCGCCGATACCCATCGTTCTGGGAATCTCGGGCTCTATCCTGTCATAGCCATAACCGATAGCGATGTCTTCAATTATGTCCCATGGATGGAGTATATCATACCGATAAGCAGGTATCTTCACCTTTAGCCTTTCTTCGCCGCTTATCGTGTTCGGCACCTCGGACAATTGTGCTGGCGCCGACACTGACACTTCCGCACCAAGCCCCATTCGCTCACAGCACCGCTTGCATTCCTCTGCATTTAATTCAATTCCTATGAGTGCTTTAACGTCCTTTACGGATATTTCCATCGCCCCTGGTTCTAACCAGGGCGTTTCTTTCTCCTCTACCCTACCTACCGTTCCGCTCAGCGAGCGAAGCAGCACCGATTGAATCTGACCCCCACGCTCTGCCAGCGCACAGGCAATGATATTGAGTGCAATTGAAACATCTTCGTTCAACCCCGTAACGTCTATAAAGATGTCCTTCGTGGATTCTGTTACCCTTGTCCGTTCGGCATTGATAATAGGAGGAAAAGAAAGAACGTTCCCGTTTGAATCGAGAATCAACGGGTATTTTGGCTTACCTTCGAGAATGTAGCGGAATGCAACTCCTTTTGGATGCCGCTCTAAAATCTCTGCCATCGTCATTTCTTCTTCGTAATCGAGCGGAACAAACGAGAACTCGGGTCCCACTGCAAGATACCTGAATGGTGGTTTCACTTTCGCTAAGTCGTGCACGCCCACCGAAACTTTCTTGCGATTTCTGCCTACACCGCGATGCAGATGTTCCTGGAGGAGCATCAGCGATTCTATCACACTGGAATCCAACCGCAAGTTTTTTACTACTCCGCAGACCACATAAGGTCGCACGTCCAGAACCGAACTGTCCACAACCATCTCGATGCCGGACTTTGCTATTTCATAACTGACCAATCCCGGCTCGATGTCCAGAAATTGTCTCAGTGCACGAGAAACACCTTCCACGCTGAATAAATCCGGTCGGTTTGGGAAGAACTCCACGTCCATATAATCCGCTTCTATTCGTTCTACGTCTGCGCACATCAGTGGTAGTCGCTCCTTTATCTTCTCGACACTCACACCGGTAAGGTTCTCCAAATCGTCGTACGGTAATCTTATTACGGGCATCGTCTATATCTCCTTTATTTTTTATTTTAATCTTATAAATCAGTGTAAATCCGTGTCTTAAATAGAAGGAAGTTATATTTTATATACAAATATAAAACTAAAACTTTTGTTTTCTCATGACATTTAAAAAGATAGAGCGAAAAATGCGTGTCATCTTTTACACAGGTAAAGGCGGGTCCGGCAAATCGGTGATTTCATGTGCAACTGCCTTAAAACTATCTGAGTTAGGCTACGAGACACTGGTTATTTCGTCAGATCCCGCGCACACGATTTCCGATGCGTTTGAAATGCCGGTTCAATATACCCCAACCAAAATCGCGGGCAGGGACAGGGACAAGCTGTGGGCTATTCAAGTAGACCCGATAAGAGAAGTCAGAGAGAAATACGGTGTTATACAGGAATACATCGTGTCTCTGTTCAAGTCAAAAGGGCTGGATGAAGTGCTTGCATACGAAATAGCAGCACTGCCAAACATGACTGAGTTTGTCTCACTGCTAAAGGTGGTCGAATTCGTCGAATCAAGTAACTACGATGTAATCGTGCTTGACACCGTGCCATCGGGAGAAGCGCTTAAAAACATTTATCTGCCTACCCTTCTTGGCTCCACTGCTGCGAAACTGATTAAATTAGTGGCGCCTCTTGTAAATATCGCTAAAGTAGTAGAGCCGATAGTTGGTCTGCCAACGCCGAGCAAGGAAGTTATAAGTGAAGACATCGAGTTAATAGAGATTCTTGGAAGGCTTAAAAACATAATAGTTGACAGAGAGGTCACAAGTTTGAGGTTGATTGCGAATCCCGACGCTTTCAGCATACAGAACCTGAGAAGAACGCACCTCCTTGCAAACCTCTATGATATAAACGTTGACCTTGCGATAATGAATAAGGTGATTCCCGAAAAGGTCAGCGATTTATATTTCAAGGGCTGGAAGAACGCACAGGAAAAATATTTGACTGAAGCAGAAGCGGCATTTCATCCGCTGCCAATAAAAAAGCTGCGGCTATTTCCATCTGAAGTTAAGGGTTTGAGGCTTCTATCCGAGCTTGGAGATGAACTGTTCGGAGATGAGGACCCTGCAGAGGTTTACTTCGAGGGTAAGGCGATTAAGGTGATGGAGTCAAATCATGGTTTGGAAGTGGTAGTTCCCCTACCCTTACCCTTCGCAAGCAAGTACAAAGAGGTGTGCGAGGTGGAGAGGGCGGGTGAGGATTTATCAGTGGTTATTTCGACGGATATAGGCGAAGTTAGAAACTTTATTCCCCTCCCAACAATCGCACATATAATGAAGCTGGACCACGCGAAACTTTTAAATGGCGAACTTCACATCTATTTCATTGATGAAAGATAAAATGGAAGGGACCCCGAGTGAGGATAAGGAAGAAGAATTAGTCAAGGCGGTGAAGGTTCTTGCTGGAACAGCTCTTATTCCTCTACGGGTGGCGGTTGACGTAGTAGGAGGCTTAGCGGAATCTCTTGAGGACTACCTTCCCGGACCATCGAAGCTCGCCTCGGACCTTATAGAAGTGAGAATAAGCGCGTTGAAAGCGATAAATAAGGTCGTCGAGAAGGAGATAGAGCTTCTGGAGAAGTATAAGGAGGAGCTCGAAGGTAAGGAAGAGAAGGGGAAGAAGGAAAAAGTTAAGGTGGAGTGAAAATGGGCTCTTTTTATATAACCACAAGATTACACAGATTTTCACGAGAAACTTTTTGGTTCGTAAACAACCAGTTATGCGCCACAGCAGGGGCGGATAGATAAAACCGCTTACACCAATGTCGCGTTGGACGACCCCTGTGCACATGACGTATTCACTGAGAAGGGGATTGAGCATGGATTGGCAACCTAAAGAGGTGGTGAGCCGAATTAGGGTCAAACGAGGCAAACCTGTCTCCATTCCGCCAAGCGGTCCTCACTCACCTAAATATTTCACTGCCGACGAGAAGGAACGAGCGATAACAGTCATTGATTTTGAACTTCCTTTCGCAGTCGAAGGTCTGCAGGGCGAACTTCCTCTCTTGGTGGAGTTCGCTGAAGGAGTAGATATACGGGTATTTTTGATGTCGCGGCAAAAGAATTGTGGAGACATAGCAACCTCTTTAAGGTTGGCGGAATTACGACCACCCAGAGAAGGCGTAATAGTAGGGTATGGCGACCGTTACGGCAGAATCAACGTCTCCGCGATTCAATTTCAGATCCCGGGCTTTGTAGACACAAGGGAGCGCGACCAACTCTTTGAGGCTTGTTTTGATTGGTTCAATCGTTTCATCGAAACCTATCGCCGCGCCAAACGGGACTTCTGATTACGAAGAATCGCCAAAGATGATATTTTCGCTTACCGTATGGCGCATTTGCTTGACGGTGAAATATTCAATGACATTACTCAACCCGTTGCTACTTTAACTTTGCAAGCCCTGCAAGCTTTCCCAGACGACTTCATGTTGCGCAATGCCCTTTGGTTTCAGAATCAAGCCCGCGGCGAATTGTGGGTAAGATTGATTTCTGAGGCCCGCCATTACCTGTCCGTAGAAGACTACCGCATAGCCGTCATCAACTCGATTACTGCTTTAGAAACCGTACTGAAAGAAAGCAGTGGGAAAAAACTGAAGGAGTTTTTTCAGCGTTATAGAATTCCCTTTAGCAGATGGAAGGATAAGAAAAGTCGCGAGAGCATAACTGTGTGCCTCAACTTGCTCAACCTCCTATATGATCCGTTAGGGCTGGACAGGGAACTTACTGAGCGTGTGATCCAACATTACGAACGTAGAAATGCAATAGCGCATCACGGGACGATACGAGTACGTGCTGAAGACGCTCAAAGATGCGTTGATGATGTTGAATTTCTCATTCGTTATATCTTGGACTTGGTTCACTTTTCGGTGACCATCAGGCTGATTCTTGCTGCCTTGCCGCCTTCGGGAGTCAAATTTGAAGTGATTAGGATGTGCAGTCGTGAAATGTCACTTCATATGATTTGCAGTGGCAACTTGGTGACAGTCACACTGCAAGCTATTGGTGGCACTCCAACTCACCTCAATGCAGACCTGAATGCTGTGGGATGGGCAGTCGGCGAAAGGGGGACTTTATCAGTCACATACGATGCTTATGCAAGAGTTGCCAGACTGCTGTTCAACATAACAGAGGTGGATTCTGTGAGTGGCTGCCAACTAGGGTATATTGATGCATCCCTCCTCCGACCTGAAGTAAGGGATGCAAGGCATGTGGACTTCCTCCCGATTCAATTCGTATTGGCTAATAGCCGGGTCATCCAGCCAGACGAATTAGCTGATGTAGACTCAATTTTTCGCCGAACAGCGAATGAGGCGACGGAATAGAAGAAGATAAACTACAAACTTTTATACCTCATTCCAATCCTCTCTCAACTCTCCCATAAAAGCCCCTATTCCCTCTTCACTCGCATCCATACCCATACCTGCATCAAAAACACTATTTATTATTTTTACTGTATTTCTCTCCTTACCTTCCATCAATTTCTTTAAAATAAACGGCTCTTCGTTTAATAAAATTCCTTTCAGCTTCTCCTTACCCCCCTCTATCTCACCATCCGCACCCGTTTCAAAAACCCTCTTCAAAAAACCATAATGTCGCACAAAACAAATACCATGCTCTGGATAACTTACCGCACCAATATCTCCTGCACCTGCGAATGAACGTGGTAATTTTGTCCTTTCAGGCTTTGGTTTCTCTCCATACTCCTCTTCGTATATCTCTGCTGCTGTCTTTCCTCCCTCTTCAGTTGCAGATACATATTCAAACAAAAACCATTTTGAGAACTTGTTAAATGTCTTTTCACATTCCTTCTTTGATTTAAATATCCGTTCTTCCGTGCCAAAATAAAGAACAAATGCATCATGCCCCTTTTTTAGCTCTTTCTTCGTATCTTCTAACAGTTTCCCACTTTTTAGCTCCTCAGCAAGCTTCTTTAACCGCTCGCTGTGGTCATCTACATAGGCCGCCAGAGCCCCTGCCGTGAGATAGAAATCGCTCCAGGGGTAGATATTACCGGAGAAAGTCTGTCCTTTTCTTATCTCCGGGAAATCCCCCATCAACTCGTACTCATCATCGGTTATTATGTCTTTAACAGCGAACTTGAAGGAGGTATGGTCAACATCAACAATTTCAAAAGTACCTTCCACAGGGCTCTCAAGCCCCTTTAACCTCTCCTTTGTCACTTCATCGAGACTTTTCTCCTCTGCATACATCATCCCCGGGACTTTTTCATTCGGCAGTTTCCGGCAGAATAAAAACCAGTGCATGAAATCGAAAGAGTCCTCCAATACGATTTCCTCCACATCCTTTTCTTTCATGTATTCCTCCTGCGCTTTCTTTATTTCCCTTTCCATCCCCTTCTCTGCAAATTCCCTTATATCTGCTATCAACCACACGGCTTCATGATATTTCCTCGCCACCCTCGCTTTCTCACCTTCCAGATCCTTCATCCTCTCCACTCTACTTATGCTGCGCTTCACTTCTTCCAAAAATTCTCCCGCTTTTTCTTCTCCAATACGCTCGCAAACCTCCAAACTGTTTTTGAACGCCTCAAAGGCATCTTCGTATCTTCCTCGCCGCCTCTCTAAGAAGTATCCGTAGTTCGCCCACACGAGTTCATCATCGGTTTCGCTGAGCATTCGCTGGTATTCCGCTTCTGCTTCTGAAAACCTGCTCTCCCTTTCGTAGTGCTCTACGAGTAATGAATGAACATTCACCTCTGCGGGTCTGTCTTCAAGAATCGTCTTCAGAAGTCTCTCACCTGCTTCCTTGTTCTTTTCTACCAATCTCTCTTTTAGCCACTCATCCACATCCGGGTCTTCCAGAAATGCTATTATCACATCGGGAAATCCTTCTACCTCCTCCGGTTCGTCAGCTACCCATGCAGAACAGACATCCCTAAAATCAGCCAGTAGCCAGACATCAAAGCTGTTCAACGCTTTTATCTCTCCTTCTCCCTCCTCTCCTTTGACTATTGCAAGCTCATGTGCTTTCAACCCCTCTTCCTCGCCCAGCATCCTTAATTTGTTCTTTTTCATATGCCCTGCAAATTTCCTTTGCAGTTTATCCCGCTCTCTCCGGCTGATAACCCCTGCTTTCTCATCTCTATACGCTCGCTGAACGTCAATGAAAATGTCCCACGCTCTCACTACAAGCTCATCTGCATCCTCAAGCTCAAAGAATTTCTTTATCAATTCCTCTCTATTTATCCCCGTTGTCATTTCATTTCGCTCCCCCGCCTCTATTAATCAAAATCAATGTTGCCTTTTGCACTTTGCTTTTTACGTTTCCTACGTCCCCACCTTTATCGGATACGATATGCTTTTCAGCGTTGCAATTGCAGAAAGAGCAGCTAAATAGCTCGTCTTTGGATTCGCTCGCGAAGGAACGTTCTCCACCCTCACGAATAACTTACCAAATTCGCCTCTCGCCTCTATTTCATGCACGTTCTCCACCGCAGAGGGGTCTGCAACGATTTTCACACGGGTAGCCTCTGGACCTATACCTGCAAGGCTTAAAGAGGCAGCTACGTTCACGTTCTCAGGAAAAAGCCTCACCGCTTCCTTCGCAGGACCCGTGAACAGCGTTTCCTCCTCTTCTATCGAAAGCAAGTCCATCCCCTTTTCCTTCACATACGCATTCCCCTCGAATCCCGAAGGCGGCTTTCTTGTCGTTAACAGCACAGAATGTATCCCGCCAATAGCACCGGATTTTAGCCCGTCTATACCTGCCACGGCGCCCGACGGAATATAGACTTTACATCCTTTTTCCTTTGATATACGCTCGATTTCTTCAAAAAGGCCGTCCTCGCAGAGCAGTGCACCCACGCTTAATATCATCACTTCTTTACCCTTTTTTAACGCAGGTATCGCAAACTCACGAACCGCAGTCTGCGATGCACACTCTATCAGCAGGTCAACCTCAGTTAAAATTTCATCCAGCATCATGCTATCGTATTTTATTATCGCGGGCTTTTTTATCAGGCTTTTACGCAGCTTTTCTATCCTTTCAGGATGGCTGTCTATCAAAAATTTCAGCTCCATTCCTAAGTCCGCGTCCCCGTATCCATCTATCGCCTTGCATATCTCTGTTCCTATCGCACCGCAGCCGACTACACCCACTCGTATTTTCGTCATAAACTTTTTGCTTAAAACCTATCTTTAAAAAGAAAAGTTTATTAAAAACATAAATAATTCTTCTTTGGTAAAGTTAACATTCATTTTGAAAAAACGGGAAGTTTTTTTTGCACATGCTGCTGAAAGAGATAGAGCATTTTCTGGAGGAAGATATAGGACGCGGGGATTACGAGCCGATGGTGGCACACACGGATAGTAAAGCGGAGATAACAGCCAAGGAAGAAGGTGTTCTTGCGGGTTTAGAGGAGGTAAAAGAGATATTAGACTATTTGTCGGTCCAGTGTTCCAGTGGATTTGAAGATGGAGCCCGAATAAGAAGCGGTGATACGATTTTGACGGTGCGTGGAGCAGGTGCGGAGATATTGAAGGCAGAAAGGCTTGTGCTCAATTTCATGGGCAGAATGAGCGGTATAGCGACTTTAACGGATACGCTTGTAAACGAAGCAAGGAAGGTAAGTCCACGTATAAAAGTAGCAGGGACGAGGAAAACAACGCCGGGGTTCAGGAAATACGAGAAGAAAGCGATAAGAATTGGAGGCGGCGACCCGCACAGATTCGGGCTGTACGAAACGGTAATAATAAAAGACAATCACATAAAGCTGATGGGACTGGCGAATGCGATAAAGAAGGCAAAAGAGAGCACAAGCTTCACAAAAAAAATCGAAGTTGAAGTTGAAAGTATCGCGGAGGCGCTAAGAGCGGCGGAATTGCAGGTGGACATAATCATGCTCGATAACATGACAGCAGCGGAAGTAAAAGAGTGTGTGAGGTTGATGAGCGATAACGGGCTTCGTGATGGCTTGATTTTAGAAGCTTCGGGTGGGATAAATAGAGTTAATATAAGCGATTTTGCCTCTACGGGTGTTGACGTTGTTTCCGTCGGGATGCTCACGCATTCTGCAAAATGGTTGGGTTTTTCTATGAATGTGGTGGAATAGAGAAAGAATATTTTAGCAGTTTCTACTCTATGTTTATCAACACCTTCCGTCTCACCTTGGGCAGATTTATCCTGAGAATGCCGTTTTTAAACGAAGCGGATACTTTTTCAGGGTCTACGGGTTCTGGCAACCTTATTTGTTTCCTGAATGCTTGAAAACTTATCCTTTTCTGGATACTGCCCCACCGCTCCCAGCAAACGGCATCGCTCATCTTTGCCATTACATCCACCGTGTTTTCTGTTGTGTTTATCTCCACGTTTTCTTTCCTTACCCGTGGAAGGTCAAAGGTAACCAAAATCGCATCTTCTTTGTCCTCCACTTCGTATAACGGCTCTAAATTGCCATCATATCCCCATGTCGTCCTTATTATCCTTCTTTCTATTCCCATTTCTATACCTTTTTTCACCCCCTATCCTATCCCATTTATATTATTGATTGGTACAAATTTTTATTTCCTAACGATACATGATAGGCATATCCTGCTCCACACCCTTCTGCATTTCTGGAGCTGAGAGCGCTGTTTGCCGCATAAGGTCGCGAGCTTTTAGTTTTATCTCCTCACCTTTTTCTAATAGCTCCTTTATGTCTATACCTAATTTTAAAAACTTATCAAGCGACTCAATCGCCGATGCTGCGGCACCGGGGTCGGGATACACGGGGAAGCACTGAGCGAGCAGCGAAATTGCACTTATTTTCCTTTTGCTGCATTCCCTTAGCATTACAGCGTAAGGACCCGCGATAAATCCTTCCTCCAGTAGTTCCATCTGCTTATCCTTCAGCTCGTTTAACGCTTCTTCATTGTTCCCCACGGCAAACACCTCCGGCTTCTCTATATCTATCCTGTTCGTCGCTGGTAGTCCGGTCATCGAAATGACCAACTTACTGTCTATTTCTTTTACCCAGTCAGCTAAAGCCTCAGTCAACGGATAAACCGCACCTACCGGTATCGCGACTTCTGACAGCACCACCACTACGCCTTCATCACCGTATATCCGCAATGGATTTTTCGATTTCCCCTCGTGCACCACCATAACAGGAGGGAACAAATCAGATTCGATGTAGCCTATCTCTTTATATCCCATGCGCTCCACGATATAAGATGCGGCAATCGTTCCTACCAGACCCACATCCGGCAAGCCCTCTATCACAATCGGATTTTTATGCTTCACACCTTCCTTTTCCACTATTCTTACCTCTTCCCCCATAACCGTGCTGGTCATACTATCCCCCCCTTAACTATCTCTACTATTTTATTAAAAACTTTTTTAACTCCTTCTCTATTATCTTCCTTGCTTGCTGCTCAAATTCGCCCTTCACTTCACGCTTTTCCGGCACTAACTTTTTGAATGGACACGTATTTGGACGAGCTTTGTTCTCCGGGCATACGCCGAGCGTGAAGCCCCGACACCATATCCGCGACAAAATATCGGGGTATTCTGCCATACATATTTTATACATGCGCATTGCGAGTTCTCTGATTTCCGGTGACGCTCTTACACATAGCCGGAGCATAAAGAAGTTTATCAGGCTGCGAACGTTCATCGTAACCACGTAATGCGTGTGCAGCGCCATAGGCAAGACATATCTCGCCTGTTCTCTCGCAACGCCGAGTTCTCGCAACTTCATGTATGCCTCATCGGCACGGGCCATCGCTTCTCTGTAAATCCGCACCTCTTCTCCTTCCCCCCCTTCCCGCTCTTCTAATTCTCGCGGAACATAGTAACTAAACCCCTGCTCTTCCATATACCTCGTGCTTCTCGCGGTGTGCGAGGCAATCCGGTGCTCTAACAATTCCCGACTCAACGCCACGCTTATCGCTGAAATATCGAACGTGAAATGGATATGCTCAAGCGCCGAAGAATAATCGTTATCTGTAATTAGCTCAATTATTCCTTTCGCAGTTTGAATCGAAGAAACACCGCTTATCCTCGCAGCTTCCGCAACCAGATTTATTCCTTTTTCCGTTACCTGGAGTAGTTTCACGTTCATTGCATATTCATTGTATGTTCCTGAAATAAAATATAGTCATTCCAGTAATAAATTGCAAATAATGAACCACGAGATTATACAAGAAAATAAAGTATTGACACAGATTAACGCAGATTAACATGGATGAAACGAACAAGAAACCCTTTCTTAGAACGAAAAGCTTTACCAACAACTTTTTTACCTTCGGTAAAAACCTTGACTAAAAACCTTCTCTTTGTTTTTCTTTTAGCACAGGTTTTCTGCGAAGCAAATTTTCCGTAAAGGCTTTTGCTTGCAAAAGGGTTTTTTGTGAAAAAGAAAAAGTGTTGTGTAATCTGGTGGTTAATGATTTCCGGAATGACTACAAAAACGAAAAAAAAGGAAAACTTTAAAAGTGCCTGACACTTAAGAATATTTCTATGAAGATCAAACTCAATGGTGCGACACAGGAAGTCCGAAGTAAAAAGTTAGGCGACATTATCGAAGAGCTGGATGGCGCATACAAGCCAGGCTGTATAGTAGCCATTATTTCAGAGAAGGAGAGAAAGGCGTTAAAAAACGAATTCACAGTGAAAACAAAAGCGGGAGAGGCGAGGATAAAGATAGCCCGAGAAAAAGAGGCTGAAGCGAAACATAGAGCAGAAACTGAAACTGAAGCGATGTTGGAATTCTACAAAGATTATAAGAAATTTCACAATGAACGAGGTATGATAGGGTGGGAGAGTGAGGATATAACTGCTATTGGGCCGATAGAGACGAATCTAAGCGTAGAAAAGAGCGAGTGTCAGTACAAGAAATGGGATGTTTTCTTCGGTTTTGGCGGCTTTGACCCGGGCATGACATACCTTATGATAAGTAAGCGAGAACACGAAGCGGCCTATGGGACGGGCCCCGATGCCGTAATAGGGAAATTAACGAGAGGGAGGAGCATCATTTCTGATTTGCGCGAAGGTGATAGAATAGAGGGGATAACGCCAATTGTAACAAAAGCGGAGAGAACGGGTTTCGTCACCTCTGACCTGAATACCGAGATAAAGGGGGGGCAGGAGGTATTCACGTTCGCAACGATAAAACTGTTTCGAGAAGCGCCGATGTCAAGCGAGCATTTCTTGTCTCTTACAAGGGATAAGGTTTTGCATATAGATGACCATTCACATACTTATCTGGCTTCTGAAGCGTTAAAAGGGCTTAATTTACCGGATGAGAACATCCGCTACAGGTCGAAAAATTACCTGACGGCGAGGAACGCAGGAACAGAGAAAGGGAAAATTTACGCGTATAAGGAAAGCAGACTGCCGCATCCTTCTCATAACGTATTTGGTGAGATAATACAGGGCGGCGAATTGATGGATTACGCACATTCGGGAGATACGATTTACACCACGACTGATCCCAGATGGATGATGGTGGTGGGAAAGACGCAAAAGGAAGCGGAGGAGTTTTTTGAAGCTGAGAATATCGAGCAGGTAAGGGAAGGAAATGATAGTGACGATGCAATTGTCGTAGACCAGGAGCCCGCACTGACGATGGAAATTATGGACCGGGGAACACTAAGGACGGTTGGCGTTGATGCGGAAGGCGTATTTGATGTGGAATTCTTTCACCGCGAAGCGCCCAAGACCGTGTGGTATTTCAAAAAGGTTTCGGGCTTGATTAACCGACCAATAGGGCTTTTAAAGGTCTATTTCTCTGTTCCCGGGATGATGGTCCTGTTTAAGGGAAGTGCCGAAGAAGCGGGGACACTTGTCCCTGAGAACCTGGCAAAAGCGAAGGTCGAAAAGGGAATAATAGGAGTTACAAACATGTCTCGGTCAAACCGAGGGGTAATGGGCGTTCGATTGAGTGACAGTAAGGAGTATGGACCCACGGGTGAGACATTTGACGGTGCTAACCTCGTCCTTTCTTTTTCTTCGCTCTCTCCTTCTAATTTAGCTTATCTCGGTAAGCTGAAAGAAGGAGACATGATATATGTGAAGGAGAAGGTGTAAGGGGCACTATCGAATTCTCCAGTGAGATCACTATATCCTTGAATTTCACCGCAGAGCACACGGAATTAGAGGTTTAGTTTATTAGCGGTTCAGCTCGTTAGCTAAACCGCCAAACCGCTATCCTCTGCGCTCTCCGCGGTGGTAAATCACTATATTTTAGACCGTGCCTTTCAAGCTACTTCTTATTTTGTCTACTATCTCCGAAATATTTTCAGGTGGATTGTTCACGACGCTATGCACGGGCTTACCACCATCGCCACTGAACCGTGGAAAGATGTTTACATGCAGGTGCGGAATCTCCTGACCCGCCGCCTGTCCCTCATTTATCCCTATGTTAAACCCGTCTGGATTCAGTGCTTTCTTCAATATCTTTAACATTTCTCTTGTCGCAATAAACAGCTCCGCAACCAGCTCATCTTCTAAATCCGCGAGTAGACTCACGTGTTTCTTGGGTATGACCAGACTGTGCCCCGGCGCCCTCGGATTTATATCCAGGAAAGCCAATACACCTTCCTTTTCATAAATCGTCTCTGCTTTTAAACTCCCCTCAACAATTTTACAAAATACACATTCCATTTTTCTTCCTCACTCCATTTTTTTTCTTTTAGCACAGGTTTTCTTTTTCCGCGAAGCATTTTTGATCAAACTTTTTCTAAAAGTTTGAAAAAGAAAAAGTGTGTCATCATCTCTTCTAAGTGTATGATGCTATTTAATGAATTACAAAGTTTTAAATCCGCCTCGCCTTCGTATAGCACAATCCGAGCGAATCTTTTCACCAAGTTCTGCTCTTCTTCCCCGCCCATCGCCATTTCCGAAATTTTCATCTTCCTTCGCAGCGCCTCGTGTATCTCCACCAGAATCTCTTTCCCTCCTATCTTCTCATCTCTTATTAGAATTTCTAAGCCCGCCCGCACGTCTTTATATCGTCCCGCACATGCGGAATCTATCAACTCCTCCACTTTATTTCGTTGAAAAAACGCATTTTGCACTACATTTTCTATTCCGATGGCATCTATCGTCTTTGTCTTTGCCCTTGTTGTCGTTGCTGCTGCTTCCAGCATATTTATAGCCGCGCCTGCATCGCCTCTTGCATATTCCCGCAGCGTTTTTAAGCCGCCTTCCGTAAGTTTTAGCCCTTCTCCCTCTGCTATTGATTTTATCAACGCATCCAGCGCATCGCTTTTGTCCAGAGGCGTGAAGTGGAGATTCAGGCATCTTGACCTTACAGCAGGGATGACGCCCGCGGGTCTCGTGGTGGAGAAGATGAACCTGCATGTTTTGTTGCTCCTTTCTATAACTCTTCGTAACGCTTGTTGCGCATTCCCGGGAAGTAAATCGGCGCTATTGAAAAATAGTAATTTGAAAGGAGCATTTATGGGTCTTAACGCTGCATATTCCCTTATTATCTCCTTGAAAATGTCTATCGCCGATTTCTGCTCGTCATAAAAGAATTTGAATCTTTTATCCTCGCTTAACCATTTTTTACGCTGTTCAACGAAATCCGCTGTTTCTATAAGCATGACGTTCTCGTCATAAGAGCCATAGAGTTCATTCGCAAGGGCATAAACAAAAGACGTCTTGCCTGTACCTTTTTGACCCCAGAGCAGTAGATTTGGTATTGTCTTTCCCTTGACGAACCCTTTTATCCTGTTCACCACCTCTTCCTGCCCGGCGATTTCATCCAATCTCTTCGGTCTGTATTTTTCTGCCCACATATCAACTTTTTCTCTAAAGAGAAAACCTTGACTAAAAGAGAATATTCAATACTTAAGTCGCGGCTGTGCCTAGCATGTTCAATTTCCTTTTAACTAGCTTCACCCTATTTTATCCTCGTTGCCTTGCTCAATGCAACACCCAGCGCTTTGAAAATCGCCTCTACCTTGTGGTGTTCGTTCTCACCCGTTGCATACACGTGAACGGTGAAGTTTGCGTGCGTGGCGAGCGAATTAAAGAAATGCGGTACGTTCTCAGTGTTAACATCCTCTACTCGCTCTTTACCAAGCTCCACCTCGAACACCGTATAACTTCTTCCACCGCCTATACCACCGATGTCCAATGCGCATCTTGCAAGGGATTCATCCATCGGTATAATTGCATAGCCAAACCTCACGGTCTTTTCCCTTTCTTCAGGTTCTCCGCCGATTGCTTTTTTTAACGCTTCACCTAACACAATCCCGGTGTCTTCTATGACGTGGTGGCTCAAGTCACCCGTTGCGTGCACAACAAGGTCAAAAGACCCATGCCTTGAAAACGTTGCGAGCATGTGGTCAAAGAATTTTATCCCGGTGCTTATTTCATGCGTTCCCGTACCATCAAGGTTCAATTCCACCTCGATATTCGTTTCTTTTGTCTTCCTTTTTACGTTTGCTGTTCTCATTTTTGCTTGCAAAAAAAAAGTTTTTTCTAAAAGAATAGGGTTTATACTTAAATAATAGTTGAGTTATTTATATTAAGAGTCAAATGAAGGATGCAAAATACATACGGAGTGGAAAAGCGAAGGACATTTATCGAAGACCCGATGGTAATATCGTTTTCGTATTTACCGATAGAGTTACGGCGTTTGACGGTAAGAAAAAAGCATCCTTCAAGAACAAAGGGGAACTCTGCTGTAAATTATCCTGCTTCTGGTTTGATGTCTTAGAAGCCGAGGGAATAAAGACGCACTTCAGGGAGTATGTGCCGCCAAACGAGTTAGTTGCGGAGGAAGTGAGTCTTTTACCTGTGGAAGTGATAGCGCGAAATTTTCTGTACGGGTCTTTATGGAGAAGGTATAAAAAAGGTGAGGTGGACATAAGCAGTGATTTCTTCGTACAAGAAGGAGCAAAGGAGCTGGGGGAGGGGGCGCCATTAGCAAAGAGTTTTCTGGAGTTCACCACTAAGTTCGAAAGCGTTGACCGACCGATAACCGAAGACGAGATAATAGAGAATGCATGGATGGACAAAGGAGAGATAGAGCATATAAAAAGGGAGACGATAAGGATAGGAGATATAATGAAGTCTTATTTAACACAAAAGGGAATAATATTAGCGGATTTCAAGCTGGAATTCGGTAAGAGCAAAGAAGAAGGGGATATAATTCTTGCGGATGAAGTTGGCACACCGGACGTGTGCAGGCTCTGGGATAAGGAGGCATACGAAAGCTCAGGCGAGATAATAAGTTTTGATAAAGACGTGTTCCGGGAAGGAAAAGGGGACCTTTCGGAGGTTTATTTTGATGTGTGTAAGCGGATTATGGAGTGATTATTTTTATAACCAACCACCAGATTACACAACACTTTTTCTTTTTCACAAAAAACCCTTTTGCAAGCAAAAGCCTTTACGGAAAATTTGCTTCGCAGAAAACCTGTGCTAAAAGAAAAACAAATAAGTTCTTTTGGTAAAGCTTTTCTTTCTAAGAAAAGGTTTCTTGTGAAATCTCGTGGTTTGCCCTTGTCACGCACTTTCTTTCACTCTTTCGTACAGGCTCATGTATCCTTTTTTCTGCAGTAGAACCATGTTCTTGTGAAGCTCTACGATTACGCTTCTGCTGGTTGCGTTGTCCTGTAAATAGCTCACCACATCATCGCTTTCGAGTGCATTCAGGATGATGTCGCGGTCTATCCACAGAGTAAGGTCAGCATTCTCGATTGTCCCCACTTTCACAACCGTTCTTCCGAATGTTTTAACAACGGAAAACGTCTCATCTACGCTGTTCATGACGTTCACCTGTATCATAGCGCCGTCTTCTACGTCTTCAAATCCCAGTTTTTCAATGAGGGACGTAATCTGAGCGGTCCGTATGGGAGAAGGCGATGCGGGAGTTGGTCGAATATACCTGTGCTTGCCTATCACCTCTCCAGTAGTGCAGTGGACATCAAACCCGTAAACCGTTTGATTATCGTAGTCCTGCTCGGTTGGAGTATGCTGCCATACGACTCTCCAGCAGATTATTCCGCCAACCAGAACAGGAGCACCTGACAGAGGGTCTTTCAGCCCATTCTCCCTCCCGATATCTATCGCCTGCTCCCTGCTCACAGTAATCTCTTGCGGCGAAGTGACCACATGCTGTCCAATCACACTTCTGTCGTTTCCAAGTCTGACCCACATAGACAGCTCAATGTCACCTGCACCGGGGTTGTGTGAGTATCCGTAGAAGAATGAGTAGTAGGCTGTGTTCGATTCGAATGACTCCCTTTTGAAATGTGCATCGAAGTAATCTCTTCCAACCATGCCCACAATATATTTGTCCGAGATGCTGAAACCCTCTTCCGGAAGTGTCTTTTTCACTAAAAAAACGGTGAAGTCAGGGTTACCCGTCACGTTGTACACGAGTTGCCATTGAAATTGTGTGCGTGATGTATCCATCAGTTTGAAATATCTGTCAAAACTCCGTTTCGGAACGCCAGTCTCATTAATAATCCTTTCATGTGCCACGGATATAGCATCTTCCTTGGTATCCGGGATGTCATCTAAAATCACGGTCAAGACACTTTTATCCAGAACAAGGATGTCGCCCTCAGTTGGAATACTGAAATACCAAATACATAAGGAAGCAACCACCAGCACGCCAACCAGAAGGGCGACCTTTACAACCATCCTACGATAACTTATGCCCATTTTTCCACTAAAACGAGTTAGCCAAAGCCAAAAAACTCACTGAAGAAAGAGCCAAGCCCTTCAAAAAACATTAGCTCCTCGTTCTTTAAAACCTCATACCCTTTATTTATTGATTCTGAAACCTGTTTTCCGGAACCGCACGACTTCAGCTCATGTTTCAACAGGTCCACCACATCCGTATATTTCCTCTCTACTTCCACCACATACCTGCCGTTTTCAATACGAACTGCCCGTTGCAACAAAACTTCAGAGTTGTTTTTCTTTTCCGTAAAGGCTTTTCTTTTTCCAAAAGAAAAGGGTTCGTATTTGCTTTTAAACAGTTCAGAATGATGTTTCAACGTAACTGGAGGACCCTCATGCCTTTTTATTTCTGGCAGGCACCAAACGAGCAGTTCGAATACCAAAAACGCTTTGTCCCCTCCTACCGACACATCGCTTCGATATACCGTGAACCCATTCCGTTCTATCATACTTTTGACCGATGCTTCTGCTTTTCTCAACTGTGGGAATAATACGTCTTCTACCACGTCAGGCGCTTCAAACAGCACCATTACGAGCTCTGTTCCTCGTTCCTTTACGAGTTTCACAAACTCGGCCTTGCTCATCTCTTTTTCCTTCGCAAGCAAGAAAAAACTCGCATCAGGACACGCTAAAAAATCCCGCGCTGCATCTATTAACCTGCAAAACGAATCCAGCGATACCGCTGCCGCCACATTCCTGTTCGGGTCCACCGGGTCTATCACAATAAGTGGGTCTTTACCCGCTCCCTTGTATGTTCCACGACCTTCGATGTCTATTCTTTCGCCATATTTCCACTTCGATGCGTGTCTCAATAGCTCGACGAAAGAGGAATATCTAATGCTGAGCAATTCGCAAAGATAACCGGAGAAGCCCTTTCGCCTTTGCTCGGAGCCATAAATCCCACGGCACTTCAAGAATTGCTTTAATAGCAGCACTTCTTCTTCAAGTCCCGATATTCTCTTTACAATATATTCGTTATGAAAAGGCGTCCTGTCAACCGCGGATTTCAATAAAGATGCGGCTTTTACCGAAAAACAGGGCACTAAATCCACTTCGTACTCGGTTCTTCCTTCGGCATCGTGAAAATAAGCGTGAATATACGGATGAGAGGCGTATCTTTCCTCATACCTATCAGAAATGCTTTTTGCGAGTGCAAGCCCATTCTCCTTTAACTCTTCTTCTGACACACCTTCAGGAAACATGATGAAGACGTCTATGTCCGCCTCGCCACTTATCCACGTGTTTCTTGCAGTTGACCCTACGGAGATTGCATAGACTTCCATACCCATCTCCGATGCTTTTTTGTTCAGTTTCGCGATTATAGTCTCTGCTACGGCTTTTACTTTCCTCCTCTCTTCCTCATCCGGTCTTATTCGCTCTATGACCTCTCTGCATATTCTTTTTATCTCCTCTTCCCCTTTCTCCTCCATCATCACACATAAAAATTAATTTAAATTTAAGTTTAAAAGATATTTAAAACGGTAAACCTTCCTTTAATCAATGCCCACGTTCAAGTTCTTTGACCTAAATGTGCACGCCTATCCTGAAACAGAAGTGCCCGTGGAAGAGCTAGTTCGGGTTGCGAGAAGATACGGATATGCGGGCATAGCAATAACGAACTACGACGAGGTAGTGAAGGGAAAAGAGGGAGAGCAATTACCTCCATCAATCGCGAATTTCGCTTTCCGTGGTATAGAGATAAGAGCAAAATCGGTTTCCGAATTGAAAAGAAGAATAAGACTTTACTACGGGAAAGTGCCCTTGATTGTGGTTCGTGGCGGCAGTAAGGAACTAAACGAAGCGGCATTGAAAAATTCTATGGTTGATGTATTAGCACCGCAACACGGCGAGCATGGAAAAGAGGGATTAACACACGTACTGGTGAGATATGCCGCTGAGAATGACGTTGCAATAGAATTCAACCTCAATGCGATAATTCACGGCAGAAGAAGCGATAGAGCACGGATACTCGGGAAGATGCGTGAGATTTTGAAATTCGTGAGGAAGTATAAAGCAATGTCGGTAATAACCAGCAATGCGCACTCTATATACGATTTAAGAGCGCCAAGAGAGATGGTTGCGCTTGCTTCTCTATTTGGAATGCGAAAAGAAGAAGCGGTGCACGCTTTAAGTGATATTCCTGAGGGTATATTGGAAAAGAAATGGAAAAAGAGGAGAGAAGTGGAGATAATATGAAAATGAAAAGGGCAAAGTGCAAAGGTCAAAATAAATTTTGCCTTTTACGTTTTGCTTTGTTGCTACCGCCCACACTTCGAGAAAGGAGGAGGTATCTCGCGTTTGAGTTGATAAGCGAGCGAGAGATAGATAAACGAGAGTTGTTGAAAGAGATAAGGGACTCCGTTTACTCGCTCTATGGCGATACGGGCGCAAGTGAAAGTAAGATGTGGCTAATAGAATACAGTAAAAAGGAAGACGCTGATGGAAACACAGACAGGTGCAGGAGTGTAGGCATTTTGAGATGTGCCCATAATAAAGTTGAGGAAGTAAGAGCAGCATTAGCCTGTATTCATTCGGCGAGTGGAGTACGACTGGGCATAAGAGTAATCAGTATCTCAGGAACGATAAAAGGAGCTTCTCGCCTACGGCGGCAGTGAGTCAAATCAATTACGAATGGACAATTACGAATTATCCGGGTTTTGATTCGTAATTTCCTTTACACTCTCTCTTTCAACATCTCCATATAAATCGCTAAGTCTCTTCTCGTTATGACTCCTATAAAGTTCCCGTTCATCGCGTCTATCACCGCCAGAACGTTTCTCCTGTGCTGCATCATCCTTTTTAGCGCTTCTATTGCCTCTTCCTCCTCCAGTATAACGTCGCTAACGCGATCAAGTGAGAGCATTATATCAGAAACTTTTAAGATGTAACGTTGCTCGGCAGACAAGTTTTTTATATCATCAAACGTTACAAACCCTTTTAATTCACCATTTTCATTCAGCACAGCATATTCGGCTGTTTTGTCATCAAGCATCTTGTTCACCAGCTCTATGACGGGCATATCATCCAGCACGCTCGTTCGCTCGGTTCTCATGACATTCCCCACTTTTATTCCCTCTAAGGAAGCAAAAGTGATGGTTGCGGCTTCTTCTTCTGTTGCGAGTATGTACAGGAGAATACCAATTCCAACGATAAAGGGATTTCTTACCGTCTCACCGGTTAAAATAAACATAAAAGGGTCAGCAACAATCCCGGACATTGCCAGTGCAACGGCAAATATTTTTCCTACCAACACCGCTCTCCTCGTTGCTTTTAGAAATGGCATTCTTTTCGCAAGAAAAGCCCTTAAAACTCGCCCACCATCCATTGGAAATGCAGGTAATAAGTTGAATGTGCCTAATACTACGTTCCAAAACCCGAGCATGAACACTAAAATCTTAACCGGGTAAATAACAAAACTCAATGGTTTTATGCCCCAGAAAGTAAGAAGGAATACACCGCCGAGGAAAAAGCTCATCAAAGGTCCCGCAATTGCTATTCTCCACTCCTTCTCCGGGCTCCTCGGGATATCTTCCATCATTGCTAAGCCACCGAAGAGATGTAGTGTAATACTGTGTATTCTCGTTCCAAATTTCATTGCAACGTAGGAGTGGGATAATTCGTGAAGTAATAAAGAGAGGAAAAAAATAAAAGACGCGATAAGGGACAAAGAATAGCGGAGGAAGGCGGTCATTTCAACATCGCCTAAGCCCAGTGGGAGCGGGATAGGTTTTGTAGGGTCTTTTGCAAACAATGATGCAATTAAAGGGAAAATAGGTGAATTAGGCTCTATACTTAATGTATAGCCATGCGCAAATATCAGTACGATTAGCGGTAAGATAAATAAAAAACTAAAATGCAGCCTTATTGGTATGCCGATAAGCTTACCCACTTGTATAGATGTTCGCATCGTTTCTCGTTTTCTCTTTTTTTCGACCCGATTCTGATTCGTTAACTATTTATATATATTCTCTCCACTCATAAATATAATTATGGAAATAGAATTGTCTTCCTTATATGGGCAGGATATATACACGGATAGGGGTGTATATGTCGGTAAGATAGAGGATGTGAGTATAGACATAAAAGAGAAGAGAATATCAGGGCTTGCGGTGCGAAACATAAACCCCTATGCTTTCAAAGTGGGCAAGAAGAAGGGTGTGATTATCCCCTACCGCTGGGTAACGGCAATTGGTGATATCGTGCTGATAAAGCATGTGCAAGGGAGAAGAGCAGCGGAAGAAGAGGAGGAAGGGGAAGAGGAGGAGATAGAAAAGTAAAGAGATTTATCACCGCGGAGAGCGCAGAGTTTTAAGACCGTTTCAATCTTTGCTTAGGTTTTCTGCCGCCTCTGCGTTCCCCGTGTGCTCTGCGGTGAAATTTAAGGATATAGCAATTTCACATGACTTTTGTTTTTCTAGCGGGCGGTTTATAGTGGGCCCGAAGGGATTTGAACCCTTGGCCGCCCGGTGTCCCACAAAGAAACGTATTTAGAAGGTGATACGCCATAGATTCTCTGTTATGAGCCGGGCGCTCTAACCATACTAAGCTACGGGCCCTGACATCCAACCGCTATTCGATTATATTATTAAGTGTATTATTATAAAGTTAAATGGTAGTTTTGTGTCTGGCATCAGGATGGATTTGCTCTCCTGCAATACAAAGAAAAAGTTAATATATAACGTGAGCATATAAAAGAAAGTGTAAAGCAATGGAGAGGGGAAGGGGGAACGAAAATGAAAAAAATATCCGCACAAGAAATGAGTGATAAAATGGTTATGGACCTAGATGGTAGTGAAATAGGGATACTGCATAATGTGGTAGCAGACGCAGCAACCGGCCTGTTAAGTGAACTTGTGGTTAAACCTGCTGCTGAGCTTGATACAAGCGGGTTTAAAGAGGGGGATGAGTATATCTTTATACCGTTTCAAGCGGTTAAAGCGGTGAAAGATGTCATAATAGTGGATAGTGAGGAGATATAGGACACAGGTACGGGCGTGACGGGATTTGAACCCGTGATTTGCAGCTTAGGAGGCTGCCGCCATGTCCTAACTAGGCCACACGCCCAGGATATGTATCAGGTGTCAGGTTTCAGGTGATAGATTCAAGCGGCCACACCTGACTGTTCACACTTTTACTATAAGTAATAAGGATTATTAAAGAAAACTTTTTGATTTGTGGATGTCCATTCTATTTATTGTAGCATGATAAGTGTGCAAAAGGCCATGGAAAAGGCAGTGGAACTGATAAAGAGACATGATTACGCAAGGATTGTCTCGCATTACGATGCAGATGGAATAACCTCTGCAGGGATTATTTGTAATGCTTTGCTTCAAAGAGAAATACAGTTCCATACGACGATTGTAAGCAAATTAGAGGATTCTTTTATTCAGGGATTAAAAGACCCGCTTATTATAATTTGCGACATGGGCACTGCGCAGTTGGACTTGATTTCAGCACATCTCAGCGAGAAGGATGTTATAATCATAGACCACCATACGCCACCTTTGACTTCTCCAACCCCGATCAATGAGCTCGTTTCTTCACTTCCCGCCTCTTTTGCCCTCATAAACCCGTATCTTCCCGATAGCGACCACGAGGGGGTACGGGGCCGAGAAGGGGAAGGGGGAGGGGAAGAAGAAAAAGAGATAGAAGGCGATATTTGTGCCGCAGGGCTCTCGTATCTCGTGGCAAGGCGCTTGTCGAGCAACGGCAGGGGCAACATAGACCTCGCGGGTCTCGCAGTAGCAGGCACCTTAGGAGATAAATTGCGGATGGACACAGGGACAAACAAAATGATTCTGGATGAGGGAATAAAAGAGGGTGTTATTTCAGTCGAAAAGGGGTTGAAACTCGGCGATGGGAAAATTCGTGATTTGATTCTTTTCTCCACCGACCCGTATATCCCGCTTGCGGGTAAGGTTGAGTGGGTGGATGCGTTTTTGAAAAGACTGGATATTGAAGGTGATAGAAATATCGGCGATTTGGATGAAGAAGAGGAAAGGCGATTGACTGCTGCTTTGTTATCGCTGTCCAGCGAGTCTAACGCGGGAGCGGCTATTAACCGGGATGCTCTGGTAGGAGACATGTATATTCTGAATGCTGAAGTGGTGAGAAGGGGAATAGATTTAATGAGAATGGTAGATGCTTGCGGTCGGTTTGGAAAAGCGGGCGTGGGAATAGGTCTGTGCCTGCGTGATGGCGAAATGATAGAAGCAGCAGTTTCACTATATATGCAGTTTCAGAGCAAACTTGTTTCCGAATTAAATAGGATAGAAAGTGGCGAAGGGATCATAAAAGAGTTGCCTGCTATTTTCTACTTTTACGTGCAGGAGCGAGGAGTAACAGGCATTTTAGACGGCATCGTAGCAGAATATTTATACCCTGCGAAGCCCGTAATCGCATTAAACATGAAAACAAGAGATGAAAAAGGCGCACGGGCGGAAACAAAAATATCGGCACGGTGTAGTAAGAAACTCATCGCAGAAGGCAAGGAAGGTGGAATAGACCTCGCTAAGGCAATGGAGAAAGCATCAAAAGAAGTAGGTGGTTTTGGTGGCGGGCATCCCGTTGCTGCAGGGGCGTCTATCCCCGAGGGGTCTGAGGAGAAATTCATAGCAACTCTTGACAGAATAATAGGCGAACAAAGGAAAAAGATTTTGTGATATTGTTGTATTTTTAAAATATCTAGT
>QEXZ01000089.1 GCA_003160755.1 Methanomicrobiales archaeon | reverse complement strand
TAAACATTTTTTCGCCTTTTTCTACCTCCAGCCCAAGTATCTCACCTATCTCTGCCTTGAATATGCTATAACTCGCACCAGAATCTACAAATGCATCAAACGTTATCCAGTCTGTTCCTTTACCCTTAAGCAGTAGCGATATTATCGGTAGTGATCTACCGCGTTCCCGAACGTATGGAAATCTCATAACAGCGTCACTGTCTCCTCATCGGTCGGCATATAGAAAATTGCGATTTCTCCTTTGGGGTATTTCTCCTTAGCTTCTTTAAACGCAACCATTGCACTTCTACTTGCTGCAACTACCTTATCTCTAACAACTGCTATGTACTTTCCCGGATACTCCTCAGAGAGCTTCTGCGAATGCTTTAATAGATATTCATGCGGTTTCATCTTTCTCACCCATTTCCTTCTTCTTTATCCCCTTTATACGTCAACCCATCCTTTCAAACCTATTCATTGTGTTAGATATATCTTTTTCTCTTTAAAGGTTTTACCATTTTAACCCTGTTCCCCATTTGCTCTTAAAATCCCGGTTCTCAACTTCATCAAATCTTCTGCTAAATAGTACTCAGTCATTTTTCTATCTTTCAATTCATTGAACCTTGTAATAGATTTGATTTTGAAAGCATAACTCATTTCACCATCCCTCCTTTGTCAGCCATTTTTGGCTTATTTTCTCCCGTCAGCCAATTTCGGGTTATTAAAAAATCTCTTGTTGACTATTCTTAAAGCATTTTTTAATTCTTCTTGAACTTCCGCTCTGTCCTTCAACTTTCTCGAAGACTTCAGATCGCCAGTTACCACCACATACCTGTTCTGCAACGTACGAGTCATTTTAATCCATTTAGATATTTGTTTTTTTAATGTCTTATATTTTTTAAAAATCCTACCATACAGCCCCCTGTTTCCATCTACAACCACGACAATCTCCAGCTTCTCATTATCACAGGATTGTGCGTTCAAGCTATCTATTGCTTCTACAAAGTCTTCATACCTTTCGTTTCGATGCGTGCATAATATGATTGATACGAGCATGGACTTGACTCCACTTACATTTATGATTCCTTCTCTGCTTCTCTGTGAAATATTTTAGTTTTCATAGCTCCTCCCAGTTAATGACCTCTAAACCACGAATATAGTCAAAGTGACCATCTCGGGTGAGGAGAGGAACGCCTAGTTCTAAACATGTCGTAGCAACCCAGATGTCATTTTCTGGAATAGGATAACCTATCTTTTTGAGCTCCAAACGCACGGTAGCGTAGCGGATAGCAATAGCCTCATCTATCGGTACGAGAACAGATTGCGCCGAGAATTTGTGCACCGCTTGCTCGTTCTTTTGTGGCTTAGCACTGTTAAGTGCGCCGTAAAGCAGTTCGCCCAGGACAACAACGGGCAAAAAGAGTATATCCGCTCCCTCTATCAAAGTGCAAACCGTAAGAATGCCTTCTCTATAAGCAATTACGGCATTAGTATCGACAGCCAGCCTACCATTCACCTTCAATTTTCTCAAACTCCTCGTCAATAAGTTTCTGCATTGCCTCTGCCTCTTCGTGTGTTAGTGTTCCTACCAGCTCATGCAGACCTTTCTTGATAGGATGCGGGCAGAGGATTACTAGCACTCTCTCATGTTCCTTAACGCCTTCGATAGGTTCAATAGGTTTTAATACTTTCTCTTCATATATAACTTCTACTGTTTTGGTCAATGTCTACCTCCTTTCAATACATATTTTACTATTTTGTATTTTGTGGATATAAATATAACCTTTACTACTTCCGTATCTTTTTTACCTTTCTTATCTATCCTTCTGTAATTTACTCAAATAATTTTTGTATCGTGACACCCCCTCCCGAAATCTTTCCTCACATTCCCTCAATGTTTTCCCCTCATAAATTATCTCTCTGTCTATCCCCTCAATCTTGCCCACCAACCTATCAGATTCAACATCAGCGACGAGGGAGCCATAAAGACCATCATAGTAAAAGACCTTTCTCTTATCTCCCCTCGCCGCTATGAAATCCGCCAATCTTTTATTTTCCTCTTCCTTCAA
Source organism: Methanomicrobiales archaeon (assembly GCA_003160755.1). Classification (GTDB taxonomy): domain Archaea; phylum Halobacteriota; class Syntropharchaeia; order Alkanophagales; family Methanospirareceae; genus QEXZ01. The sequence continues at coordinate 4,369 of QEXZ01000089.1, read as the reverse complement.
TTCCCGCTCCATTACCTCCATTGAGACCGCCTCTTCACTCTCTATCTCTTCCCCACTTTCCCTCAATTCTTTTACCAGTCCCGAACCCTTTGCCTGCTCGAGCGATATCATTCTCACTCCAAATTCATAGCCCCTTCCTCGTAACCACTTCTCTATCGCTGAACGAACCACTTCGTCTGAGAATGGCTCATCAACCACTTCTTCCCATTCTGGCTGTTCTTCCTCCTTCTCTCCTTCTGCCTCCAACTCCTTCTTGCTTATTACCGTCCAGATCCAATTCAAGCGGCAGCGTTCATTGAGTTCATCCTGATAAACGTCAACCGACCAGCTCTCTTCTCCCTGACTCATATCTTCGGGATAATAAATATCGAGAATTTCATGGCCTTCTTCCCAAAGCTCAGCCAATGCCCTTCTCATCTTCTTGTAAGTTAAGAACCTTTCAATTGATTCCACTGGGTTCAGGGCGCCCTTAAGATGTCTTGAATTCCAGATAAACCTGAATCCTCCAATGCCGGAATCGGTTTCTGGTCTTTCATGCAGCCTTTCTCCATACCATTCCCTGAGGTCTTCCAAGAACCTGCCGTACGAACGTTTCTCATTTCGCTCGCCAATATATCTCCGGTAAATGTCGTGATACCATAGAACCAGCTTCTCCTGATTCAAGTCATTTAAAAGCTTCTCTGCTTCTTCCAATGTCTCTGTTATGCCCAGAAGTATGCCTCTACTCACTACCATATATACATTTTTCCCGATGAACTCTGAACAATTGTCACAGAACAGTTCTTCTTTTACAATCCTCATCTCCTCTGCATGACCAACACAATCCTTCACGTGGAAACTCTCCAGTAAATTCTCAAATGCCTTTGTCTGCGTAGAATATATTCTCTTCTGACATTTTGGGCACGTATATGCTTTATCAAAGTAAATGGTGTCAAACATCCCCATACGCTCTTTTCACCCCTTTCTCTCTTTATTGCCTTTTAAAATGAATTTTTACTATTTTGTTAGTATGCATGCAGTATCATTTAAATATAGCCGTTCTCTCTTCATATACATCTGCTCAATAATTTCTCATTTGTTGCGTATAATAAGATTGTTCAACCATTGTTTAGGCTTTCTGATGCCTTTGCGTTCTTCGTGTGCTCTGCGGTGAAATTTAAGGATTTACCAAGTTTTCATGTAAAAAAGCGAAAAATAAGTCTATACGAAAAGCGAATATCTATAAGTATATTCGCTATTGGCGAAAGTCAAGGATAAAGTTTAAAGAAAAAGATAATTGAAAAGAGCAGAATGGTAGAACTAGACATGAAAGTGAAGATGAATATGAAGCGGGTGGATGAGATAATAGAGAGATATAAGGGAGAAGAAGGAGTTTTAATTCAGTTGCTGCTGGATATACAAAGCGAGTTTAACTGGATACCCCGGGAAGTCATTGCACGAATAAGCGAGACGATGCAGATACCAAGAAGTCAGATATATCGAATAGTAAGTTTTTACAAGGCGATGAGCCTGAATCCGGTTGGTCGTCATATAATACAGGTATGCTTGGGTACTGCCTGTCAGGTGCGTGGTGCACCGAAGATTTTGGACCGGGTGGAAGAGAACTTGAAGATAAAAGAGGGGGATACGACATCAGACATGCGATTTAGTTTGAGGAGAGTGAATTGCCTTGGTTGCTGTGCCATGGGACCGGTGGTAGTAGTTGATGGGAATTATCACGGCAAGATTACGTCGGCAATGGTGGAAGATATTTTAGAGAAATACGAGTAGAGTGAGGGAGGGAGGGGAGGAAATGCCAAGATTAAACTCGAAAGAGGACTTGAAGGCGCTGAGAAGAAAGATTGTAGGTATGCGAGACTTGACTAAGCCATACATTACGCTCTGTTCCGGAACCGCCTGTCATGCCACGGGTAGTGATGCGGTTGCTGCGGCAATACAGAAGGAATTGGAGAAACAGGGTTTAACGGAAGAGGTAGGCGTACGCAGGACAGGTTGTCATGGCTTTTGCGAGCGAGGACCTATTATTATCATTTATCCCGCGGAGATATGCTATCTCAATGTAACGCCCGAAGATGTGCCAGAGATTATCTCAAAGACCGTAAAGGGAAAGGAGATTATTGAGCGGTTGCTTTACGCTGATCCCAACACGGGCGAGCGAATGGTTCATGAACAGGATATTCCTTTTTACAAATATCAAACCCGGCTTGTTTTTAGCGGTAACCTCTGGGTTGACCCGACAAATATAGAAGATTACATCGCACTTGGTGGATATCGAGCGTTAGCTAAGGCATTGCATGAGATGACGCCAGAGGAAGTGCTGGAAGAAGTGAAGCACGCAAATTTGCGGGGTAGGGGCGGCGGTGGATTTCCCGCTGGACGGAAATGGGAGACCACCCGGGATATTTCCGGCGAACCCAAATATGTGATAGTCAATTGTGATGAAGGCGACCCGGGGGCCTATATGGACAGGTCAATAATGGAAGGAAATCCACACAGGGTTCTTGAGGGTTTAACTATCGCTGCTTATGCCATCGGTGCTACCCAGGGATTCGTTTACGTACGCCAGGAGTATCCACTGGCGGTGAGTAATCTTGCGATTGCACTCGAACAAGCGAAGGAATACGGCTTACTTGGAGAGGACATACTGGGTTCGGGATTCGGATTCGATGTGATAGTGCATAGAGGTGCAGGAGCGTTTATTTCCGGTGAGTCCAGTGCTTTGATGAATGCGATAGAAGGGAAAGTAGGCGAGCCAAGACCTAAATACGTTCATACTTCAGAAGCGGGCATCTGGGATAAACCAAGCAATTTAAATAACGTGGAGACATTGGCAAATGTGCCGCTGATAATCGAAAAAGGTGCTGATTGGTTCGGCTCAATTGGAACGGAAGGGAGTAAGGGAACGAAGATTTTCTCGCTCGTGGGTACCGTGAACAATACGGGTTTAGTGGAAGTGCCAATGGGAACGACGCTGCGCGACATAATATATAAAATAGGAGGGGGGATTCGGGGCGGTAAGAGATTCAAAGGAGTGCAAACAGGCGGACCCTCAGGCGGGATAATTCCAGAGCAGTATCTTGATTCGCCGGTGGATTTCGATGAACTCACGAAGTTAGGTTCGATGATGGGCTCTGGAGGTATGATTGTTATAGACGAAGATACGTGTATCGTGGATTTAGCACGCTACTTCGTGGATTTCCTCTGCGATGAATCATGTGGCAAGTGCGTGCCATGCAGAGAGGGCTTAAAACGTATGCGTGAGATATTGGAGGATATAGTTGCAGGAAGAGGAAAAGAAGGAGATATTGAACTGCTCGAAGAAATTGCGGTGGTGATGAAAAAGGCATCACTGTGCGCATTGGGAACGACAGCCGCTAATCCGACTCTGAGCACCATCCGGTACTTTAGAGATGAATATGAAGCACATATCAAGGAGAAAAGATGCCCGTCGCTGGTTTGTAAGAACTTGATTTCGTATTATATCGAACCAGAGAAGTGCATAGCTTGTTTGAAGTGTCTGAAGAATTGTCCTGAGGGTGCAATAGAGGGAGAGAAAAGAGTAATACACGTGATTGAGCAATCGAAATGCGTAAAGTGCGGGATTTGCTATGACGTTTGCCCGCCTAAAGTCGGAGCAGTAAAGAAAATATCGGGCAAGCCGGTTCCTCCGTCGTTACCTGAAGCAGAGAGGGCGATAAGAAAAGGAAAGAAAAAGGGAGGGGAAAGTGATTGAGGTGCTGAAATTAGAAATTGACGGTAAAACGGTAGAGGTAGAAGCAGAGAAAGGAAAAACCATCCTGGAAGCTGCGAAAGGCATCGGCATTGATATACCTACTTTGTGTTATCATCCTGCGTTAGAACCCTTTGGCGCTTGCAGGTTATGCTCAGTGGAGATAGAGAAACGAGGCAGGAAAAAGATTGTCACTGCCTGTAATTATCCAGTTGAAGATGGACTGGCGGTAAACACCAAATCCCCGGGGATTATCGAGATAAGGAAAATGCTCTTGGAACTGCTGCTGGCGAGATGCCCGGAAGAGGGCAAAATACAGCGTCTGGCGCATGAATATGGCGTTGTGAAGCCGCGATTTAAATTGGAAGACAAGCGATGTATTCTTTGCGGGTTGTGTACACGTGTTTGTGAGGAGTTAGTGGGCGTCTCAGCCATAAACGTTATAAATCGCGGTGTGGAGCGAGAAGTTGGAACGCCTTACATGGAACTATCCGATGATTGCATAGGTTGCGGTTCGTGTGCGCTTGTATGCCCTACGGAAGCAATAAAGAGGGAGAAAAATATCTACCCAACGACAGTTGAGGACATAAAGGAAATAGAGGATAGATTCTTGGAGGGTGAGCGAGATAAAGAACTGGG
>QEXZ01000088.1 GCA_003160755.1 Methanomicrobiales archaeon | reverse complement strand
CCTATTACCACACCAACCTTATATCTCCTCAGCAACTTTGCAACTTCTTTCGTTATCAGCGTTCCATTTGTCGCTATAAAGACGGTGAACCTTTTGGATCTGGCGTACGCAATCAGCTCAAAAAGGTCTTTACGTAACAACGGCTCACCACCCGTGAATACGAATGTTCGAATGCCTAACGTAGCAATCTGGTCTATCAATGCTTTCCCTTCTTCTGTTGTTAGTTCTTTATACGTCGCTTCTCCGCCGAACGCATGGCAGTGAATGCACTTTAAGTTACACTCGCCTGTCATCTCCCATACCACATGCGGATTCACACCAAAGCAGCAAATCTGTTCTGCACCCGCGCCTGCGTGGAGAAGATTTTGTAACTGCATCGCCCAGCGAAGAAAAGCCCGTTTATTCCAGCCGGTGAGCCACGCATATAGCATAATCGTGACCGCTTGTTTCACCAACAAATGCGGTGGATTATAAAACGGTTTCACCCTAAACCTCGATTTTTCCATTTATCTTCTCCCTTACCTCATCCCAGCGAGACAACAAATCCCTGGAGAAGGAATATGCCTATAGGTGCCAGAAGTATAAAGAGCATTCCTATGAAGCCATTCTTGCATATATCTTCCAACTCGTCCTTGTGCCTCCATTTACCCTTGGTCATCGGGATTAAACTCCGTAGCAAGAAGAAAGCGGGTAACAGAAGCAGCAGAACTTCCAGTCCGTTAATTATAAATATGACGGGAACAAACAGGATTAAGCTGCACACTGTCAGTAAAATATAAACAGGTGCCATCGCCTCTCGTCCAAAGTGGACTACAAGATTTCTCCTGTTCACTGCTACATCCGCATCATAATCGGGAAATTCACGAATTATCTTCAGTGCCGGCACATCTGCCATCCATGGGAGCGCAACGATAAGAGGAAGCCAGCTAAATCCTTGCTGAACATAATAACCTGCAAATATGGGAATAGTAAACCCGATACCCATAAGTACCTCGCCAAAGCCGCGATAAGATGCTTTTATCGGCGGTGCTGTATAGAACCAGCCGCTAAGAATCCCGAGTATGACGAAAGGAAGTGTTAATACGCCTGTATTAAGGTGGAACTGTAATAGTACGCCAAGAGGAATTGTAGCGACAAAGAAGAGTATAGATGCAATTAGAACTTGCTTTCTTGGTAAAAGCCCCTCTACTAATACTCTCGTGCCCCCGGTTGTTGTAACACTGACGCTCTCGCTTCCGCCAATGCGTTCCCTGTTTAGCTTGTCGGTTTCGTAGTCGAAATACTCGTTCGACATGAACGTTCCATTCGTCATAAAATAGGTTATAACAATTGAAACAGCAAATACACGCCAATCTATTGCCCCTGCTCCTGATCCCGACCATGCGATGGCGGTCCCGAGTAAGAAGGGGAAGAATATCGTCGGATGCTTATACAGTTCTTGAATCTTTATCCAAGCAATCAATTTATTGCCCATATCTTGCGATAGTTTGTGCAAACATATAAATAATGTCATTTCAAAAATTATTAACCACTAGATTACACAGATTTTCACAAGAAAGGACATATCAAGAAGTCTAAATTGTTTCTCCTCTTTCTGATTTCTGGTCTTGTGTTAATCTCGTGAAATCTCGTGGTTTTGCAATGTATTATCGGAATGACTATAATATCCTTTTCTATGTTCCTATATCTTGCATCTTGCATCCTGTTCTTATTCCCTCCCTGACATGCAAACGTTCAATACCCCACCAATCAAAACAGCAGCCACTATCGGGTAGAACACCGCGGAAATACCAAAACTGTCGCTTACCAAGCCAAGTATTATACGTGATGTAGACCCGAAACCAAACCCGGCGAACATTAACAGCCCAAACGCTATTCCTGTTCTTGACGGCGGGACTTCTCTGCTTATCGTGGCTATTATCGCAGGAAGAACGGTTGGAAAAATCAGTCCTGCAAGTGCTAACGCCATAATAGCCCACAATAGAGGGAGGAAAGGAACAACGAAAAATAAAGGCGCAACAAGGAAAAAGCCATAAGCCATTACCTTTCGTTCACCGACGAGGTCAGAAAAATGCCCACCAACAAATTTGCCTATCGCTCCTCCTGCGGTAAACACACAGGTTAGCATCACTGCAAGCGTGGGACTCAGCCCTTTTGCTTCGTTAAGGAAGATGGGTATGAAAGTCAATGAACCACCGAAAACAAAGCCAAATAGCCCTTCTATTATGTATATCCTCCGTATCGAACCGGTGCTTATAATTTGCCGGAGAAAATCTTTTAATTTCACGTCATTGCCATTGCCATTAGCATTAACATTAGCACGGGCATCGGAGAGAAACCTTCGCTTCATTCTCCCCACTCCCCATCCCCCTTTTCCTTCTTTCATCCTCTTGAAGAGTAAAAAAGCGAAAAAGATAGTTGGAAATGCCCAGAATATGTAAACGAAACGCCACTCAGCGTAAAAACAGATAAACGCTGCTATTAACGGAGTTACAGCAATCCCTATGCTCGCCCCGGTTTCATGCACTCCAAACGCTCTCCCTCGCTTGATCTTAAAGGAATTTGCTATATGGGATAAAGCAGAGGGATGATAGAAACTGAGCCCGAAACCCATAACAATAAAAATGAGGGTAAGCGGGAGAAAATCGTGTGAAAGGAATAGAAGACCAGATAAAATGGCTGTGGAGAAGAAACCCAGACTTATCAGCATCATTCCATCATATCTGTCTGATAGCAGACCAGAAAGTATGCTCCCCAACCCGATAGCCGCTGCGAATGCAAAAGATAGCGCACCTATCATCGTGTTACTCAATAGAAACTCCGCCTTTACCAACGGAGACAATGCGGGGAGTGTCGTAGCTAAGATGTGCATCAAACCATGCAACACAATAAAGGGGATAAGTGCAGGCACAAGCTGCACGTTCTTTTCTGTTTCTTTCATTTTATATACTCACGGAATTAATTTGTTTGATATTTATTATCTGCATGAAAAATAAATTATAGACACAGATTAACGCAGATGATAAGTATCAACACGGTTAAACTAAAATATATCTGCGTAAATCCGTGTAAATCTGTGTCTTAAATAGAAAGAAGTCATAGCTGATATACAAAAAGCAAAAATGAACCTTAATAAGGACATGTTATCGGGTTGGGTGGAGCTTTCCGGATTGCCCAAGTTCACAACCACGTTGATTCCTTTTCTCCTGGGGACGGTTTTAGCCTGGGCTGATGGATACGCCTTTGATGGCGTGGTGTTCGCAATCTCGCTGCTTGCGGTATTTCTACTGACCGGTTTCTGTTTCGTGCTCAATGCGTGCAGTGTGTATGCGGATTTAAAGCAGAAAGGGATTGATTTTGGCTATGTAGCGGGAACAAGCACGCTTCATTCTACTGCGGTAAGCGGGCGGTTCGATGCGCTCGTGAAGGGGCGCATATCGGTAAACCAGGCAGTTACCGGTGCCTACCTGTGTGCATTGGCTGCTTTTCCTCTCGGCGTGCTGCTGCATTTTTATTTCAATACCGGCGGTTTGACGTTGCTGCTGGGCCTACTTGGCATATTCATTCCATACTCGTATTCAAGAGGACTGCGATTCTCTTACCACGGTCTGGGAGAAATAGCTCTGACCGCAGGAGTGGGATGGCTGACGGTATTCAGTGGTTACTACTTGCAATCGCATCTCTTGAGCTGGCTACCAACTATCGTTGCTCTACCGCTGATAATAGACGCATTCAAGCTGAAATTGACGAGGGAAATCCCCGATTTCGACTGCGACCTCTCGATAGACCGCAGGAATCTGGCAATTCGGCTGGGTAAGGTCACGACCGTCCGTCTTTATTTACCGTTGACTGTATGTTCCTGGCTTGCATTCATCCCTATTCTGTTCTTAGACGTTCCCTACATTGGGTTCGGATTGTTAGCCATTCCGGTATTCTTCACTGCAAAGAGCCTAATCGCGGTGCAGAGAGGCGAATGGAAAACCGCAGAAGGACTCAGCGCCATAACTAAAAACGCATTCACTGGTATGATACTAATTCCCGTTGCGCTTACCGGGATTTTTGTTCTTAAGATTGTGTTATCTGCTTAGCTCTTTTATAACCACAAGATTACACAGATTTTCACGAGATAGCAATAATAACAATCGGTTTTCAGTGCTTCATCTATGATTTCATCCCAAATTAACCTCTGTTTCTGGGGGTTAATCTCGTGGTTCAATATTTGCAATTTATTACTGGAATGACTATATTTTCTCGTGTCTATCTTGTGAAATCTCGTGGTTTTTACCTTTACCGGAATCTCTTCATATATCTCCGTTCCACAAACTTCTTCACCCGGTATGCGAATACCTTGAACATCATTCCACCGAAATACATCACCGCTTTATCGTTACCGAGCGATATAAAAGCTCTGGGGTTCTGTATCGTGTTCTTTGCCCGGTATCTCTCCAACTTTTTCCCTTCTATCGTTCTGATTATATTCTTCGCAGCGAGTTTACCCTGTCGTTCCGCCTCCTCCACATTCTGACCTGAGCGAACACCTTCATTTTCGGAGTATGCCGTATCCCCAACTGCAAATACGCTCTTCATGCCGTCCACACGAAGATAAGAGTCCACTTTTAGCCAGCCCCTCTCCTTTGGAAGTTCAAGTTTCTCTAAGAGACCGTTTGGTTTTATCCCTGCCGTCCAGATAATAATATCATAAGGGAGTTCCGTGCCGTCTGTGAACGTTATCTCGTGCTCGTTCACTTCTTGTACTGCCGTATCCGTTAATATCTCAACGCTGCTGTCAGAAATGAATTTTTCTGCATAGTTTGATACGTTCTCAGTAGGAAAAGCGGGCAGTACCCTCGGCATGAGTTCCACAAGATATATTTTCGCTGATGCTCTGTCCCTGAGGTAATCAACCAGTTCACCGGCAACTTCTACTCCGGTCAACCCGGCACCAATAACAGCAATGCTGGTTTTCTTCGAGTAATCGTGTTTGTCAAGTGCAGTTTTCGTTTCTATCGCGCCTTTTAAGGTATTAACAGAATATGAACGCTCTTCTGCTCCCGGTATTCCAAAAAAGGTCTGTTCAGCACCGATAGAAATAACGAGAAAATCGTATGCTATCTCTCGTTCTTCTTTGGTCTTCACCGTCTTCGCTTCAAAATCAATATTTACGACCGCTTCATTTATGAATTTTGCATTTATTCTTGATGCAAATTCGTTTAAATCACCGGATATCTCCTCTGCCGTGACTTTTCCACTCAGTATTTCTGGATGCGCCGCCTGGTATTCAAGTCGCGTTCGGCGGTCAATCATTGTTATATCAAGCTCTTTTGAGCGTTTTCGCAGCTCGCCTGCGACTTCCACGCCGCCAAATCCGCAGCCTATGATTACTACTTTCATTTATAATTTTGCTATCCCTATTATCTTTCCTTTTCTAATAATAAAAAAGCTTTGAGTAGTAATCAAATAAAATGACCATCGAAGACGACATCAAAAACATCGAGGACGAAATAAGGAAAACATCTTACAACAAGGCGACAATGCATCACATTGGACGGCTCAAAGCGAAGCTCGCCCGACTGAAGGAGGACCTGCAGAAACGTGCAACCGCAAAATCCGCGGGTAAAGGCGAAGGATATGCGGTAAAAAAATCGGGTGATGCTACTGTCGTGATGGTAGGGTTTCCATCAGTCGGAAAATCCACGCTGCTCAACTGCCTTACAGGCACCGCTGCTGAGGTTGCGGACTATGATTTCACCACGCTCGATGTGATTCCCGGTACGCTCATTTATAAAGGTGCACGGATGCAATTTCTTGATCTTCCAGGGCTTATCGCAGGTGCAGCGGCAGGACGAGGGCGCGGCAAAGTGGTACTATCTGTGATGCGAAACGCGGACCTCATTCTTATCATCGTGGATGTCTTTCATCCGCAGCAGTACGATATATTGGCGAAGGAGTTATACGATGCCGGCATTCGAGTTAATACCAAACCTCCGGTGGTTGTCATTCATAAAGCAAGCAGAGGTGGAATCACCGTAAACAGCACCGTTGAGCTCGAACTTGATGATAGAATGATCAAAGCGGTATTAGCAGAATACAAAATACACAACGCAGAGGTTCTCATACGAGAACGCATCACCCTCGATGACCTTATTGACGTGGTTATTGGAAACCGCAAATATATCCGTGCACTCACGGTCTTAAACAAGATAGATCTGGTAAATTCTGAGCAGCTTCAGACACTCATGGAGCGATTCCCAGGCGCCGTGACGATCTCTGCAGCCGTCGGCATAAACATTGAAGCACTGAGAGAAAGGGTCTACAACGAACTAAGATTCATACGCATCTATATGAAGCCGCAGGGTGCATCACCGGATATGAACAATCCACTGGTCATGAAAACGGATTCTACGGTTGCTGATGTCTGTTCTACCATTCATCGTGATTTCGTCACGAACTTCCGAT
>QEXZ01000087.1 GCA_003160755.1 Methanomicrobiales archaeon | reverse complement strand
TAAATTTCAAAAGTGTAATGTTGATTGGGGTAAACAGTAAAAGTTCTTTCTAATTCACCAGTACAACTGTCGTCAAATCCCCACCTGTCCGCTATTCTATCTTCATCTTAATTAATTGGGGATGTGAAGGTTAATCCTTCACATGGATGTCTGTAGTATGTGTTCTAAGACCCCGCCATTCCCAGTACACGAGCCCTGTGTTCACAGGCCATAGGTCGTTTATGTATATATAGTCGCCCAAAACACTCTCGCTGTATCCTCTAGCACATCTTGCATGTCCAGTAATACCACTCTTTAATGGTCTATTCGCAGCTATTTCATCTTTTATAAAGCGCTCTCTATCGGCACTCAAATGTTCTATTCGCCCCCTTAAGGTGGAGGAAAAGATCTCTCCCATTGATGTCCAATGCTTATAACCTTCCCCTGCTCAATGTCAACGAAAACCATTAATGTGACGTTTCCTATTTTTACTGGAACTACCGGGACTTCATCTGAAAAGTTCTCTCCTGGACCCACTATCTCAATATGTGTTTTGCTTACATCCCCTACTTCGTATTCCTTGTTACATATTTCTTCTCTAACCCTTTCATCCTTTAATGCAATTGCTATTGCATTTCCCTTATCTTCTTCGCTTAATTCGTGATGTAGGGGCGTCTCCCCTTGTGTCAAATCTATTTCCGTAGCTCCTCCCCCTAAAAAAGTCCATCTCCATTCTCTGTGGTATGGAGGCGGTGAAGAAACATATTTTTTCCAATGGGTTTCTACCTGTATACCGTAGTTTTTACCGGCTTTCAAGTCGAAGGTGCAATCAAAAGGACGTGGCTGTTGATACTGTAATGTTATGTTTTCTGAGAAAGGCACCTCCCGATCTCTGTGCCGCACTTCACCATACCGGGGTCCAGAAAATACCCGAATTCTCACGGGTAGATCATCAGGAAGTGGTTCATCTTTGCCTGAATAATACAGCGATGACTCTTTATAGCGATAGGTTATATCTCCGGATAACGTTACTCGGTACGTCGTTTCGTTGATCCTTGTAACGTTCGTCCAGTTTAAATTCTCGACGTAAACATTACTATCGGGATAACTTACTATAATGAGGTTCGTATGGAATAAAAGAAGATAAAAGATAATCACTACCGGAACTAAAATAGCAATGATTGCCTTATATATCGTTTTCATTTTTTTATGTTTTTATGTTTATACCTCACGCGACATAAACGTATCCGTTAGACCACTCATCCGATCCGCCGACATACTCGTATACGTTGTCTTCGAAGTTAAAACCCGCAGCAGCTCCATGATACCAATACATTGTATTAATCCCAGTCCAGGTATTTGGGTCCCTCAACTCAAAATCTTCGTAGGAATCGTCATAACCTCGTATAACAACGGCGTGACAGTTACCATGATAGCACTCCTCTGTTATGTCAAGAGGCCATTCCCAGTTTATCCTGGTCTTCACATGGTTTATATTGCTCGGTAAAGAACCAGTGTAATGACCCATCCAGCAGGGAACATCAACTTCGTCGAAGTAAAGTTCTGTCTGCTCCTTATTCATCGGTTCGTAACCATTCCACACCCAAATGTCCCAGATATCCGGGTGGTTGCCATTCCAATACTCTTCAAGCATTGCAGCACATATTTCACCACAGGCTCTGCTGGCAGCACTGTAGCCATGCCCGTTGTAAAACAATTCCCACTGGCTGCGCTGTGGAACATCGAGATATTTAGAACCTCTTGTTTGTATTGTTTGATCAGGGTCATTGATTACCTCTTCAACCAGACCACCCGCGCTTCCACGAAGCCCAATCTCATATTTCATTCCATCAATAACTGCGGTTCCACCTAAGCCCCCGATACTATCTTCGAAGAATTCACCGCTGAGTTCAACCTGGTTTTTCTTGTCTTTTAGTTCAACGGCACAAGCATATATTCTTGTAGCTCCTTCATATCTCGTCATCGTTTTACCATGAAGGTCTCTGTAAATCGGCTTGGCACCTTCTGGAACATTCCAGCCAACGAAAATTTTCTCTGCTTTTCCTTCAAGATCCAATGCGTGTGGCTTTCCATCAATTAAAATTGCACCTGAGAGCAAAAGGTGGTTCTTTTCATCAATCGTACCTATTAAATGAGCTTGAGCTGTTTTATTTTCTGACAGCCCGATTACTATACCGTCTGTTTTATCCAAGCGCAAGATAATCTGCTTGTTTGTGGTAGTGGTTGATGCTATATATTCTTTGCCCGGTTCCTGAGCTATAGCCAGCCCTACACTGCACATCAGTAGCGCTATTATACCGATTGCCAATATCTTTCTTGTTTTCATCTTTTTTCATATCACCTCCTAAATTTTTTAGTATTTATAAAGCGCCCCTCCTCGGCGCTCACTAATCGTATCGTTCAAACCCCTGATAAAACTACCGAAAACGTTCGGATTTTCCGAACAAAAAGCAAAGGTTTATAGGGTAGATTACAACATCATCCATATTTCAGTCTCGTATATCCTGTCAAAAATCTAGTGATTTTCGATAGAAAATTCGATAATGCCCAAATTGTTTTTGTATCATTTTTTCTTTTCGTAATAGAGGGATCTGAGACGGCTTATTTTTAATATTGAGAAAACTATTGCCAGAATAGAAATAATTACAGTCGGGATTGCAAGCATTAACCATCCAAAAAAATCTATGTTTTGGGGTTGGGTTTTCCAGATAAAATAGAAATGATAAGTAAACCACAAAAAGAAGCTCAAAACCGGTATAAAAACTATGCTTAAAACCAACCAGAAAATTTCCTTCTCAAATATATTTTTCTTCACAACCCCTATTTTAATCGGCTTACAAGTCATATAATACCATAACAAGAGCCCCATTATAGCAATTATTGCTACTGTGATCCATATCTCATCTCCAAACGCATTATTTATTATTCCCTGGACTATCCTTTCTGCATCGTCTGAAACGATTGTGCCTATCATAAAAAATAAAAAAAGGGGTTAATAAACCACCCCCAAAGATTCCAGCCCCTCAGATCGTACCGCGGACACAAAATCTCTAAATGGCTCTTCCCTTCCTTCTGAATCAATAGCAGTTCCTGTGAAAGCGTATACAGGCAGAACAAATTCTTGTTTATTGATTCGTGGTTCCATCCAGTATCCAATTGATATTTCGTTTATGGTCGCTTGATCCAACATCGTCTCGAGTGGCGGTTGCACACGGTTCTTTCCGGCAATTAACTCCTTATATGCTTCCTCTGGTGTTTTTATTGAGATTTCTTTGTAGGGCTCTACAGCTCTCCAATTCATTACCAAACCTAAGACCTCACTATTGTTACCGATAATGACCGACAAGCCATCATGGCCACATACTGGTATGTCGTTGAAGTTTCGAGAAAACCGCACGGCTAAGGTCACATTGTATGAGACTGTTGCATTTCCGATTATTTGATTAACTTCCACATTTGTGAACTCTGCGTCTCTTGGCAACAAATTTCTGTTCATCAGGTAGTCTAAGGCGATTTCCTTTGCATCATTTTCGGATGGTAGGATAGGCTGAGAGTCGATATAAGTGGGAAATCCCTTGTCTGGAATTTCATAGACAACAGCACCAGAGTACCTATACACTGATACCTGCTCTCTCACGCCTTTGATCCCATCCACTAAACAGATTTCTCCTGTTGCTTCTATATAGGGCTTGGCGGTTCCAGTCAATCCAAACGTTCTACCGATATCCTCGACAAAGTCCGTTGTAACCTCTGGAGTTACCGTTTTATACACAAGGTACGAATCACTTATCTTGGGAAAGGTTGCATTCAGCACGAATGTTGTTCTATGGTCTCCCTCGGACGGAGGAAATAGACTGGGAACCGCATTAGTTCCCGTGTGGTCAATCCAAACCGTTGCAGTTGCAAATAGCACTGCTACAGTGACGGCTATACCTAAAATCATCAATCTTTTTTGTGTCATTTTTTCTTCAATCACTACAACTATATGTCCACATATAATACCCTGAATCTACGGTCGGATCGGCGATAACAGAACCTTCACCCCAGATGTGGTCGTTTCCACATGCAGAATTTTCGCCGATTATCCTTACTGTGTAACCGCTACCATGTGTGTCGTCGATAGCATGTCGCCATGCATGCCTTACTTTTTCCCCATTTAGTAATCTATTTGCAAAATTACCGCCATCAACACAGTTCAACGCAGCTGTTTTAAATCCACAGATCAAATGCACACCGTTTAGGCCGTAATGGCTGCCTTTAAAGTTTGAAGGCTCCTCTGTTGAATGACAGCTATGCAAGGCTATCCACTCCAAATCGTGATCGCCCCATTCTATCTCATTGCTAAACCCTACCCACTTCCAATATGTTGAAAGCTCCAGTCTACTCTTTGTTCCATGTCCTTGATACCAGGCGATGTCTACACCATCGATGTAAGTGGAATCCTGTCCATTGTACTCAAAATGCGCTTCTTTAGTGTCACCATTACCTTTGTCAAATCTTCGGGTCCAACCAGCATTGCCCAATCCATTATAAAAAGCTTTAGCAGAATCATCACTATTTGGAAGAGGGCTGTGGGGGAAGCTATACTCAGTTACCCATTCAACACCAACCTCAGGTGACGTAGCATCATTATCATCGCCAGTCCCAGCATTAGCGTATGATATTAGAATCACTGAACTTACTGCTATTATTAGTGCAAACTTCATGCATGTTGTCCTTCTTTTCATTTTTCACCCCCTAAGTTTTTTAAACCCTTTCTTTTCCCTTCCTTCTTAGCGCCCCTCCTCGGCGCTCACTGATAGTATCGCTCAAACCCCTGATAAAACTACCGAAAACGTTCGGATTTTTCGAACAAAAAGCAAAGGTTTATATAATGATTCGTAGATCTCGCGGTAACGCACGTTATCTCTAAATTGCACGCATATCCAGCTAACTTCTTTTGCCCCGAATGAGTATCTGTCAAGATGCTCTTGGAGTTCTGTTATATCAAACTCTAAATCGATTTTACCGAAACACAAGTTGAAAAAAGCATATGTATCTCCATTTTCCTGCTTTACTGCTGTGATATCTATACTCTCATTATCCCACAAAGTTTCTTTTAATCTGTTGAACTCAGATGAAGGAAGGACTATGTAATACTTAGGGGAGCTCGAAGATACTTTTGCAGTAAATGCGGTGGGCAGGTTCTCTCTCAAAATTACTTCGGCTTCGAATAGATTCTCATCACTCATCGCTAAAGAATTTACCCATGATAGCTTAGTTTAAGGCTGTTTAGATATAACACCAAACATTTTAGATATTTTGTACTCATTAACATGTTTAGCAACCTCATTCCACTGTTCTACCCTCTCAGCCCGCTCTTCGGCGGGTATTTTGTCGTAGATTGACCATGCTCCAAGTTCACCTTCTTCTTTAGGTTCTTTTAGTGGAACCACTGAAGAAGTGTATGTGTCTATTATGATTGTTTTTTCTTCTTTGGCTCCCTGTTTTACTAAAGTTACCATCACGCCCTCTTTTGGATAGCTATAACACACAGTTTTTGTAGAGCTTATTTTGTAGTTGGGATATTCTTTTTCTGCTACTTCCATAGCCTTCTGTGCTGCGGTTTCTCTATTCAACGGTGGACTTAGGATTACCCTATGTAATGAACTGCCAATCACTTTACTGGCAGCCATCTCCATTTCACCAATAGCCTTGTCATCTTTTGTCACTGTAAACTCGTAAAACAACTTTTTTCCGTGAATATCATAGACAGTTACCGGGTCTTTTTGCACTTCTGCACCATCCCAGTCCTCCAAACCAGGAGTGTCCTCTGACACCCAATCTGTGGCAAATACAACTGCATGTCTCCACGCCGTATCTTCATCTACATAGAAGTCTTCAACGGGATAGTCATCCTGAGAAGCCCCCGATACAGAATTATCATCATTGGTATCCTGGTTCAATGAAATCACCCCGACAGACGGTATTATAATCGCCAACACCACTACAATAACCAATTTTCCAATTTTTTGGTTCATGTTTTTTAATCCTCATAATCTTTAATGAATTTTAGTGCCTGAAACGTTTAATTATTTTTATCCCTCAAGAAGATCAGGATAAGCGCTGATTACATTCTTTTCTTTTTTTAATAGATTCAGTGTGTGTTCTATCTCTCTATACTGTACGTCCTTTTCAAATCTTACATACATCCAGTTAACCTTTTTTACTTCCAGCGAGTATTTATCGAGATGCTCCTGAAGTTTGATTGTAGCGTCACGATCAGATTCACCTAACAGGTGAACTAAAGCGTATATATCCCCATCTTCCTGTTTTACTGCCGTGATTTCTATACTTTCGTTTTCCAATAAAGTTTCTTTTAAACTGTTGAATTCGGACGAAGGAATAACTGTGTAATCCCATGGGCCAATCCAATCTGCTTTTTTTGTGGTGTATGAGACTGGTAGATTCTCCGTCAGGATTTCTTCGATCTTGTACAGGTTATTATCTTTAGACGCCAAACAAAT
>QEXZ01000086.1 GCA_003160755.1 Methanomicrobiales archaeon | reverse complement strand
TAAACACTCCAGAATCTCCAAAATCAATTATTTGTAAAATGCTATAATCCTTCAGCAAGAATTTCCTTAACTCAAACCCATAATTCCTGTTCAAAAAGAGATTTGGATTAATAAATCCCAACTTTGAGCTTTTCTTTAACCATGTGAGTCCACGTTCTATAAACGGAATGTAAATATCAAATTTCCCAACACTTGTGCTATAATTTCTTTTTAAGTATTCCTTAGTCTTCTCATCCAGCAATTGCACCCTCACGTATGGCGGATTCCCCACGACAAAATCAAACTTCTTGTTCTTTATCTCGTCAATCTCCTCCTGTTCTTCCAAAAACCCCGCATGAGTATAATCCGCCAACTGCTTTTGCCTCGGCAGTTCTAACGAATCCGTTTGATAGATTTTAAACCTGCCGAGCTTATAATCCTTATACTTTTCCCTGACCTTCTGATACAAATCCACCACCTGGAAAAGCATATTCATCTCCGCAATATGGCATGCAAACGGGTTAATGTCCAGTCCATAAATATGCTCTTTGACTGCCTCAAGGATTATTTTCGCCTCATCCGGCGTTAATCTTCCCACGATTTCCTTCCAGTTCTTCGGGTCTCTCAATTCCTCCTTGCTCGCTTTGCCAAACTTCATCAGAAATCTACTGGTTAATCTCCTCGTCGCCTCAACTAAAAACCCGCCTGAACCACATGCAGGGTCAAGCAAATCTTTCGTTTCGATTTCATAACTGTAAGTGTAGCCAACCGCAGTCAGAATATACCGTATCACCTCAACGGGGGTATAAAATTCCCCTAACTTCTTCCTCTCACCTCCCGGCAAATATTTCTCATACAAATTCCCTAAAATGTCTCTATCCACATGTGTGAAGTCAAACTGGTTCAGAGTCCATAAAACTTTGTTCAATTGCTGATTCAGTTCTCCATCGCCGGTTCTGAACCAATCTAAAATACCTGTCTCATAGAAATGGGGATACAAATGGTGCGCCTCGGTAAATGCCCACTCCAGAACCTGCTTGTAAACAATATCTTCGTGTATCGTTCTTTCCCTCAAAACCTCTATACCGCCATTGGAAATGTTCTTCGGTAATAAATTCTTATCCTCACCGATTCTGATGAACAGAAGTTTGTTCAGCAATACGTAAATGCTTTCCTTGCAGAATATCTCCTTCACTTCCTCATCCGCAATATCTTTCTTCCCTGAATACTCTTTCCACAGCCAGAAACCCGAAAATGACCCGTATTTCTTATATTCTTCTTCCAACTTCTGCCTGTATTTTAGCAATCCATAGCTCAACTCACTTCCCTCTTCGCTGTTCCGCAGCTCGTTTTCAACCCTGCTCAATTCCGCTTGATATTTGCCGTAGCCCTCTTTATAGTCCTCAAAAGTCCGCAAGGTATAGCCAAGAAGCAAATCGTTTGCAATGTAATTCAGCCTGTCAAGGAGTTTCCTGAATCCTGCTTCCTTTGTTATGTCTATCCTCGCATAGGTCTCGTCAAATCGTTCATACCTGCTGGTGTCAAAAAGCGACTCCTTCGCTAAATTACTGAGGAACAAAATCTGCGCCTTTTCTTCACTTGATAATTGCTCTACTGACTTCCTTTGCTCTATGATTCTGGAAAAATCCACATCAACCCTTAACTCGCTTCCTGTCTTCTTGATTTCCCATAGCTTTAATCTCAGGAAGTTAGTCAAGCCAATGTATTTTGTAGTTTCTTCTTCGTATTTAAACGCCTGTTCCACATACTCTGCTTTATCTATACCCTCGGTCGGTCTCTTTGTTTCTATTTTTACAACAGCAAAATCGTTTTCATCTACAATTGTTAAATCCGCCCTTTTCTTTTCCCATTTGATGTCTCTTCTTTCGTATCCCAAAACCGACCTTAAAAATAATTCGTCAAATGTTCTTCTGACCTCAAACTCTGATGAACCCTTTTCTATTTCATTGATTATGTTCTTAAATGCTTTCAATACTTTTTCTGTAAAGTTGGTTTCATTCATTATTACATAAATCCCCTGCCACCTTTAAAAGTGTTTAACTGTTTTTTGCTCTTTTCACTTTACCCTTTCAAGTTTGCATTTTGCATTTAATTCCTCAACTCACCCATCCCGAAACCACTGACGCAACTCTAACACCCAGAATCACGAACAAAGCGATTATGATTGTTTCCACTCCCGCCTTCATGCTTATCTCACGCATTGCGAATGCAGCAGCAAAATCGGTGATTACACAAAACGCCAACGCCGCAATGAGCCCGTACCGCTGAAATATAAGTGCCATTGCTATTATCAGCGGAAGCGAAAACAGCGTTCCAAACACCACCACCTTGACCAGCTCCACATGCGTTGCATCTGATATGACATTCGTCATACCCGCCATTCTCGGACACAGGATGAACAAAGCAAACGCTGCCGATGCGATTATCCGTTCTTGGCCATTCCCGTAACAAATTGCAATTAATAAACCACAAGATTACACACGATTAACACAAGAAATACGGGTTAACAGGGGGTAAAATCGTCAATGGAACACTGAAAACTAAAATCCATTATTCTTCTCTCGCGTAAATCTGTGTAAACCCGTGTCTGAAAATTAAAAAGAATGATATGTTATCAAATAGTTGAGCTTAATGATGCTCATACTTACTCCTCAATTTCTTCACCTCGTCATGAGTGTGCTCGTGGATGTGCAGATGTATGTGCCCGCCATTAACCCCTACTGTCATCGTCAGGTGTTCAATCGCTTCGTCTATTGACAGTGGCAGCTCTTCGCAGTTATAGCCAAAACACCGCAGCACTTCAAACAGCTTGAACACTTCGGGCACCCCCAGATTGTTCGCCTTCATCAGGGCACCATCTGAAAATATTTCCTGTGCCGTGCCTTCCGCAATCACCCGCTTGTTCAGCACGAACACGCGGTCGGCAAGCGCCGGAACGGCATTTACGTCATGCGTCGCCAATATCACGGTAATCCCTTCTCGTTCGTTCAGGTCATTCACTATTTTTATCAACTCTGCACGGCTCTTCGGGTCGAGATTAGCCGTCGGCTCGTCAAGCACCAGTATCCTCGGCTCCATAGACATAACCGCAGCCAGCGCTGCTTTTTTCTTCTCGCCACCACTGAGGTGATGTGGACACCTGTTCTCATAACCCGTGAGTCCAAGCGACAAAATGGTTTTTTCTACTCGCTCCCGCACCTCATCTTCTTTTAAACCCATGTTTATCGGACCAAAAGCTAAGTCATCGAATAGCGTGGGCATGAACAACTGGTCATCCGGGTCTTGAAACACAATTCCTACTTCTTTTATTATTTCTTCTCTCTTCACCTTGTCCACGCTCTTACCAAACACTTCTACTTGTCCATCACTACCACGTAGTATTCCATTAAGATGCAGCAAAAAGGTCGTTTTGCCCGCTCCGTTCGGTCCCACTATCGCAATTCTTTCGCCCTCATATACTTCCAAACTTACATCTTCCAACGCTTTTGTACCGTCAGAATACGTGTAAGTGAGGTTTTTGACGCTTATTGCTTCTTTTTTCATTTCTATTCACACCACTCCCACTCCTGCATAACAAACCATATGCAAACAAACCGCAAACGCAATAATAAAAAACGTTAATATATAGTCCTTCGTACACATTTTAAATTCCACCAGCGTCTTCTGGTTCCCAGCATATCCGCGTGACCGCATTGCCCAATATACGCGTTCTGCCCTCTCGTAACTTCGAACAAAAAGCATTCCCAGCGCGTTCCCTATCGTTCTCAATGCGTATGAACTAGTTCCCAGTTTAAACCCCCTTGATTCCATCGCAATCAATAACCTTTGGAACTCATTCACGAAAACAAAGATGTAGCGATACGTAAACATAAGCATCTGGACGAGAATGTTCGGTACCTTTAACTTATCCAGTGCTTTTAGCGTCGTTTCGAACTTCGTGGTCGCAACCATCGGGAAAATGAGCATAACCGCAGAAAAAGCCTTTAGAACTACTAAAATACCATATCTTAACCCTTCGTAGGTCATTTTTATAGCGTAGATGCTGAAGATTTCATTCCCTTTCACCGTAAAGGGCATAATGACAAGAAAAGGGATGATGAATAAAGAAACCCCTTTCAAATGCTGAATGATAAAATGAAACGGTAGTTTTGAAGCGATGAGAAAGAGGATAGAAACGAGAAAGCCGATAAGAACAAGCTTTAAATCGTTGAGGAGAACGATAGAAAAAATAAGAAAAAGGAAGGCAATTATCTTCGCCCTTGGGTCAAACCGATGGAGGGGTGAGTCGAGTGATGCATACCGGTCTATCTCTGGATATTCTATCATTGCACTTTTTCTTTTACAAAAAGAAAACCTGCACTAAAAGAAAACTTCATTTCTTAGTTTCGTATTTCTTCTTCTGCTTCCAGCCCATGTACGCGAGCGCAGCACCCGCTAAACCAATTAGATACCCAAATCCTGCGATACCCCTCGTGTATAACGGCATTTCCGTTCCCACCCCCCCGGCACCAGCACTCGCAGCTTCTTGACTCAAGTTTATCACCGTTTCTGCTTTATGACCTGGCATGTGAACAGCGTCAACAACCACTGTGTATTCTTTCATACCTATCTTTGGTGGAAAACTGAACTTCCCTTCGTCGTCTGTTACGCCTTCCAGATACAAATTGCCTTCATTATCATACACCGTTACGTTTGCATCTCGACAGGGGCTCCCACCACCAAAATAAGATTCTATCTCTATTTCGCTTATCTTATGTACTATATGCAAACGATGAGCGCTCACCGTGCTTATGCTTAAGCACGATAGCACCAGAAGCACTGCAAAAATAGCAAAAACCAGTTTTCTTTTCATTTCCTCTCACCTCCTAAACTTCCTATCAACTCAGGTTTTACCTTCACCAAAAAAGCAATGATAAAACCAACAACTATCGCTTCTATTATCATTACGGGAATGTGCGCGACTACAAGTGCGACAGCAACTCCAAAAAAGTGCTCACCACTGGCAATGAGAGCACCCGCGGTGAAAACCGCAACCAGAACCACTGCAAGTCCACCTGCGAGAGCACCAAATATTCCCGCTGATGCTTCTTTTTTCGATGATAAGATGCCTGACTTGCGTCCTCCATTGAATATGACATAAGCGATTAACGCAGGTATCCCCACATTCATGGTGTTTATCCCGAGGGTTGTTACGCCGCCAAATTGAAAAAGAAACGCTTGGAGGACGAGCCCAATAAAAATGGCAGGGAATGCGAGTATTCCGAGTATTATTCCCAGTAAGCCAGCGAATATAAGATGCACGCAAGTAGGTCCTATTGGTATGTGGACAAGACAGACGACAAAAAATACCGCTGTCATCACGGATAACTTAGGTATCACTTCTACTTCTATTCCTTTCTTTTTGCTCCACCAAATCGCTAACGCTATAAATACTGCGGTTATTATCCATCCCGCTGCCAATACCGGTGCCGATAGAACACCATCAGATATATGCATTTTTTTTGTTACCTCTGTAAGTTTTGTGAAAGAAGACCTATTTAAATGTTTCGTTTTGGGTAACAAACGTTACCCAAACCGTTGGATGTTGCTTTCTTAGTTGTTTGAAAAAGAACAGCTTGGAGAACAAGCGCGAAAAAATGGGCGGGATGGGCGACAAAAAAGCCGTTGTCATCACCGATGCCTTCGGTATTTCTTCCGCTACATTACCCTTCTTATCGCTCCACCACAACGCTATCGCTATAAATATTGCGGCTATTACCCATCCCGCTGCCAATACAGGCAGAGACAATATTCCATCAGAGATATGCACCATTTTTGCTTTTATCGTACTTGTTTACCGCTGAGCATGCAGAGAACACAGAGACCCAAGAAAATTATGTATCTCATCTCCGCGCTCTCCGCGGTAAAAAATACCCTTTATCTACCTCTTTCTTCTTTTTACCAGATACACTACGATAAACAACCCGGCTATCGCGGCTATCGCTCCAAATCCAGGTGTTCCTTCGCCAGCAGGTGTTTTCAGTGCTGCCACTTTATCTTCTAAGGATTTTACTTGGCTTTTTAGTTCTTCGAGCCCCGCAGGTGCCGCAGCTTCTGCTTCTTCCTTCGGTGGGAACGCATCCAAAACAGGAATTATAAACACGCTCCTCTGTGTGAGCCCTTCTACTTCAGGTCCGTACGCACCAACAAACCATATCCCCGGCTCGTCAAGCGTATATGCGAATTCTCCAGCAGCATTCGTTTTTGTCACGCGTGTGAACATCATTGGTGGGTCGTAAGCGAACATCGTCTCTGCGATTTCTACTATCTCTACACCAAGGTCCTGTGTGTGATACATCTCAACTTCTACGTCTGCGTCTGGAAGAGCGTTTCCATCGTATAACGCCGTTCCCGAGAACACAAAGCTCTCTTCTAAGCCGTAAGGTCGCGTGAACGGAACGATTTCAGCTTTCTGTCCTAGCTCAGCATCCCAGCCTTCCCATTGCTCTTCTCCGCAGTGAATGACCGCCTTTACATAGTCTATCAATTTCTCGTCTTCGTCTTCATATTTTACAAACACAACGGAATCACCCATCTGGTCAACAATGAACGATGCTTTGTAAGCTACAAAGGTTCCGGCATTGCCTTCTTCATCCATGCCATCAACGGTGATTTCTGTCGTCGTAAGT
>QEXZ01000085.1 GCA_003160755.1 Methanomicrobiales archaeon | reverse complement strand
CACTGACTTTATCTGCAGTTCAGGGTGTACCGTTGATTGTGCTTGGTGCCGTTGTCTGGGTGGTCTTTTACAGGGCATACATGAAAGCGTGTATGGAGGAAGCATACGCGGTTAAGGGCACTGGACTGATAAAAACTTTAGGAGGCTAAGAAAAGAGATGGTAATAGTAATAAATGAAAAATACAACGTTGTTTTAGATGAGCCAACGATGACAGTAGGAGAAGCCCGACCAGGTTTTTACAAGGTGAGTTTAGCGCCGATAGACGAGCAGTTGAACATCTTAGAAGGTGCCGTTGATGACCTGTTCAACGTTCTTGACCCATCGACTACGTATTCGATGGCTCAGCCTAACAGAGAGGGAATAACAAACATAGCAGGGTTTATCACGATGCTGATGGTAGGGCTGACGTTCGGTATCCTGGCAGTAGCACTTGTGCTGATGACTTATGGAATAGGATTTGGAGGTGCATAATAATGGTGGAGAAGA
Source organism: Methanomicrobiales archaeon (assembly GCA_003160755.1). Classification (GTDB taxonomy): domain Archaea; phylum Halobacteriota; class Syntropharchaeia; order Alkanophagales; family Methanospirareceae; genus QEXZ01. The sequence continues at coordinate 6,396 of QEXZ01000085.1, read as the reverse complement.
AAGAACCAGCAGAGGGATGGCCCGTAGCGACGGGTGATTATGATGCAGGTGATCCAAAGAACCCCGTGGCGGTTTCTTCAGGAGGCGGTCATTTCAGTGATGCTGCGGTACAGGAGTTTTTCGCTGCCGGAGCTGCAATAGTGGGGTCATGTAAGACGGAGAACATTGGATTGGAGAAGCAGATAGCGAATATTATCGCCAATCCAAACATAAGGTTCTACATCCTTACGGGACCAGAAGTTCCCGGACATGTGACCGGGGGCTCGTTGTTGAAACTGCATGAGAAAGGTATAGACAAGGAATCGCATAAGATAGTAGATGCACCGGGAGCAATACCATTCATCGAGAACGTGCCACTTGAAGCGGTTGAGCGGTTCAGGCAGCAGGTAGAAATAATTGAGATGATGGGTTCAGAAGACGTCGGTGCGATAAAAGCGAAAGTAGCGGAATGTAAGTCAAAAGACCCTGGTGCCTTTCCTGAAGACCCGATGGTAGTGAAGGTGGGAGCAGAGGAAGAAGAAGCGGCGGAACTGGTAATGCCGTTAGCTATGTCTGCCGATCCGTTCATGGGTACAATCACCGGTGCAGTAGAAAGTGCGAGATATAAGTCACAGGTGCTGGCAAGGGACTACAAGTTATCAATGGCAATATCAAAGAATACCATTCTCGGGTTAGCAGCGGGATTTCTGCTCGCTTTAGTAATCGCTATACCTTTCATTGCTTATTTAGCATTAACGGGGGGGATTTAAAATGGCAGCACAGAAGGTTACACAACAGACTCCGGAGACGGCAGTGATAACGGCGAAGATAGAGGATTTAAGGAAGCTGATAACGGTCATAGGAAAGGATTCGAGATTCGCAGCAGGGCTTTGGGTCGGTTTTGTTAAAGGATTTGCACTGGGTATCTTTGTAAGCCTCGTGCTTGCCGGCTTGAAGATAGTGTTAATGGGGGTGAAGTAGGTAGCGATGGCAGAAGAAGGAAAAAGTGAAGAAGAAGTGGTAGAGGAACTGGAAAAGTTAGAAGAGGAACTGGAGAGAGAGTTAAGTGTCCCCATACCAATTGCAATAGCACCACCAGAACATACGAAATTGCTGGATAGGTTGAATGTGATGGATGAGAAAGTCGAGTTCGTAGCTGGTGAGCTGGCGCAAAAACAGGGCGAGAAAATTGGCACAGCACTTGGCATATTGTACGGTGCTGTAGTGGGGATACTGATATTTGTGATGTTCTTAATCTAAAATAAAAGAGAGTGGATAAGAAAAAGGAGGACAGGAAAGGAAAAAATGTTTTTGTTTGATAGGAAGCAGGATATATATGAAATAGGCGGAGTGAAAGTAGGAGGCCAGCCAGGCGAGTGCGCAACTGTTATGTGTGGCACGATATTCTATGCGAAGCACTACCTCGTCGAGGACGCGGAAAAAGGGATATTTGACAAGAAAGCGGCGGAAGACGTGCTAAACAAGCAGGATGAGTTTTCTGATTTAACCGGCAATCCGTGCATGATGCAGATATTTTCGGAATCGCCGGAGGCGATGGAGAAAGAAATTGCGTTCTGTGTAGAGAAGAGTGACTCACCCTTCTTGATTGATTCGACAGTTGCGGAGGCAAAGGTTGCGGGACTCAAGTACGTGGACGAAGTGGGATTGACAGACAGAGCGGTGTACAACTCGATAAACGTGTCGTGTTCACCGGAGGAGCTGAAAGCAATAGAAGAATCCAAAATTGAAGCAGCGATTCTCCTGGCGTTCAATCCAAAAGATTCGACAGTAGCGGGAAAGATAGACCTGTTAGAGACCGGGGCAGGCACCTTTGATAAAGGACTGGTGCAGCTTGCACGGGACATGGGAGTAACGAAACAGATGTGCGACCCCGCGACACTGCCAATAGGTGCAGGAGTGGGTTCAGCCATTGCTTCTGGATTCGTCATCAAATCGAAATATGGTATATCTGTAGGTCTGGGCATCCACAATGCACCTTCTGCATGGACATGGCTGAAGACATTCAGGAAGGAGCATGCGACGAAAGGACCAGGCGGTTGGGAAGGACTCGGCGCGGACGTGTTCAATATCTGTGATATAGCCTCGAATGTCATTCCGATTATCGCGGGCCAGGATTTCGTGCTTTACGGGCCGATTGAGCATGCTCCAAAGACGTTCCCACTGGTGGGGATGGCAGATATGATTGTTGCAGAGGCTAACGCAGCAGAGCACGGTATTGAGTCACTGGAGCCACACCCAATACTGAAACTGACTGCATAGGGGTGCTTTTTTTATCCCCTTTCCTATTTTTTGTACTTAACCACAAGATTACACAGAATTCTGCCAAAAAGAGCGTTAGTTAAGTTATCCAACTCGCGTGGCTCGACCTTGAGTGTGTTCCCTCCGTATGTTCGGCTAACAGAATGAAGCCGCGAAAGTGAGAACGTGCTGTTCAGGAGCAAGAAAGATTTAATAAAATAACAATATCAAATCAATCGCGGAGTTCACGGAGAACGCAAAGGGTGTAAGCTTGGAGGCTTGAGGGTTTGTAGGTTTAGCGGTTTAGGTTTTAGGGCTACTAATACCAGACAACTAATTTTCTCTGTGAACTCAGCGTTCTCTGCGGTGAATTTGATTTTTCATCTTTTACTCCCATTTTATTTCCCGTATTACGGACAATGTCTTCTCCACCTCATCAAGCGATTTAACTCTGTACTTCACTTTGCCTCCATCCATAGATGTGATTCTCTCGAGGTCTCTTTCTGCCATTGTGTCATAAATAGGTATTTCCTCTCTTTCGCTACCGTATATAGCTATTTTCCACTTCTTTGCAAGTTCCAATCTTACTACCTCATCAATACTCAAAAGCTCTCCTTCTTTTGTTTCCATCTTGCTTTCACCTTCTTTTAGTTTTTTTTAAACTTTTATTTCTTCATAAAAAAAATTCGTTTTTCACGAGATTCGACAACATATGGCGGGGGAAGTCGTAACGTCCTTCTTCGGATATAGCTGCTTCCTCTTTTCACCGTGAATAGCTTCCTTCAGTTTCAAATCCGCTCTGCCTTCACGCATAAAATCCATATCCCAATCCTCAGCGGGGATATGCAAGAAGCTGTCTCCACTTCCCTTTTCAAGAATCAGTTTTATTTCTTTTGTTTCCTCTCCTTCTTCTATCTCTCCTATAATTTTGTCACCATCCGAAAGTCCAAACAGGAAGACAGATGGAACGGAAACAAAAAATCCGCTTGACCTCGCTGGAAGAGCACCGCCCCTTTTTCGGATGAGTGTATCCTTTACAATGAGTGCCATTTTTTCTCCTCTTACATATCTTTTAATTCATGTCCCTGCCTTTCCTTAGGAAAGAAAGCTTTACCAACAACTTTTTTACCTTCGGTAAAAACCTTGACTAAAAACATTCTCTTGTTTTTTCTTTTAGCACAGGTTTTCTTTTTTGTAAAAAAAGAAAAAGTTTGAGGTGAAGAAACAATGGAGAAAAATTCTGATTGGAAGGAAGGGCTTGAGCGCGAGCGAAAACAGAAGGATAGCTTCTTTGCGGTGCATGGGCAATCGCCGATAGCCCCGGAAGAGCGAGTGAAGTTCAAGGGTCTTGAATATTATTCCCCTAACGCAGACTACCGGTTCGAGCTCGAACTTCATGAGCACGGCGATAAAAAGCTATTAAAAATTGAAGATACGGGTGGCAATATGCGGAACTTCCTGCGCTGGGCTGAATTCCGATTCAAAGTCGATGATGAGGAGTGCATACTTCAGGCATATAAAAGCGACCCTCGGGAGGAACGGCTGTTTATCCCGTTCAAGGACGCAAGCAGTGGTAATGAGACATACGGAGCGGGGCGGTATATTGACCTTGAGCTCGATAGAGACTGCACACCGGAAGGAAGATGGATTCTCGATTTTAATAAAGCGTATAATCCATGGTGCGCATACAGTAAAAACTATGTATGCCCTTTTGTGCCACCAGAGAATTGGCTTAAAGTGCTTATACGAGCTGGTGAGAAGAGTTATCATTTAAAAAAGGCGAACAGGTAAATGAATAAATTCTATGTAAAATGCTTTAGGATTCTTTCCCGGGTTTCATTTTCCTGTTTATTTTTATGACAGCGATGTTTTTAATTTCACGAAATCAAATTTCCCTTCCCTTTTGATTTCACATATCCCTGCTCGTTTTCCTTTCCAAAAAATCCGCAAGCTCACCGACACCGTTCAACTCAAAATCGAGCGCTTCACCAACTAAACAATTTCTAAATACCTTCTTATCCGCTGGTATGACGGATACTACCTTCCTTTTATCCACGGAATCGAGAAGAAACCTCGCAGTTTCGTCATCTGTTTTGTTCAAAACATAATATAACGGTTTATCCGCCTCCCCAGCGATTTTAGTTACCTTCTCAGCAAGTCGGATTGATTCCTGAGAGGGGTCAATGACCATTAGAAGGAGGTCACAGCCTGTTTCTACACCTCTTCCAAAGTGCTCAACCCCTGCATCTGTGTCAACAAGTGCAAATTCATCTTCTCTCAGCTCAAGCATGCGCAAGAAATCAGCGGATAGTGCATTAAAGGGACATGCACAGCCTTCGCCAAAATCGCGAATCTTGCCTATCGCGAGCAGATGTATCCCCCCCTTTTTGCTCATGTAATCCTCCGGTATGTCACTTGCTCTTATCCCTTCCCCGAAAACACTGAATCTTTCCCCTTCTCCTTTCATGGACGCCAACAGCTTCTCTGCAACCATTCTCTTACCGCCGAAGTGCACTGCGAAATCCTGTGGAAGCTCCATTCCAAGCTGAATATGCAGTCCAAAGTTTGATTCGTCATTATCTACTACGATAACGTTGTATCCCCTCTTTTCAAGTTCTATTGCAAGCAGTGCTGTTACTGAACTCTTTCCACAGCCTCCTTTGCCACATATCAGAATTTTCATTTTCTATCTTTTTTATCTTTGTTATTAATAAGTTCAAAAGCCTTAAAAAGGCATTCGTTCACTTCTTCCATGTGTTCGACCGCTTCCATTATCGCTTCATAGACTTCGGTGCCAATTTCATCAAACCCTTTGGCTTTCTCAGTCCATCGCTTGAAATCATGCGCATGCTCTTTGTTATGCTCAATCCAGTACACCAGCAATAAACTTAGTTTCTCCTTCTCTTCTTTTGTTTTCATTTTCTACTAACTACTCCATTTCCGAGATAGCACCTTGCGGGCATATCTCTATACAAGCTCTGCATATCTCAGTATCACCATAACACCTGCCATAATCTATTCTTGCTTTTTCATCCACGATTTCAATTGCATTTGCTTCACACACACTAATACATTCTCTACACCCTGTGCATCGTTTCTGCTCAATGACTGGGATATCCATTTTCCGAACTTTCGCCCTGACTAACCTGAGAAAAGCCCCCTTATTGGCTAAATTTATAAAATCTCATGTATCCTTTCCACTAGGATTTCCACGCTCCCAGCGCTTTTGGTTCCTCCTGAACTATTACCCTCTACCTCTTCAAACATGGCTAACAACGTATTTAAAACTTTCTATCTTTTAATCTTTTATTTATTATGAAAATCCTACTTTTTGTCTCATCTCATTGTCCGCATTGTCCAGCAGCCGAACAGATAGTGAAAAAAGTGGTGCCTGACTATTATGACCATGGATTATCATTAAAAAAGATACAAATAAAAACAAAAGAAGGAAAGAAACGTTCTTTAGCGTATAATGTTAGGGCAACACCAACCACATTGGTACTTGATGATAAGGGGAATGAAATCAAGAGAATGGTTGGTGTCGTGAGCGAAGATAATTTAAGAGCCTCCATTGAAAAACTGCTTGGTTTACGGGAATCATTTCTAAGCCGAATCTTTGGCAGAAAAAAATGAACTAAAATATAACTGAATTATTTATATCGAGACCTCGATAGCCACCTTAAAGCGGGAAAAGATAGATGAATATAAAGTATAATCCAGCCAGCACCAGTATAATCCCGGAAATCCTCTTAATAATCACACTGTATTTAACAAACGGTTTTAATGTGAAATGCGAGGTATATGCAATCGCAAGCAGGGGCAGCCCCAAGCCAAGTGAAAACAAGAACGAATTTCCCTTTGATTTCCATCATGTATCTACTTATGTGACAACGTACAATGTATAAAGTAAATAAATTGTAATCTGTCAGACTATGGAAAATCGTTTGTGTAAAATAAAAAAAGAAAGAAGAGCAGATTTTTTGTCCACTATTCTTCTCAGCTCATCTTTTTTGCCATCCCAAAATCCTTCACATCTACCTTGCAAAGGCAACCCAGGTTTCCGTTGTTGAGACATCCCTGCTCCGGTGGAGGAAATCTATTATTACCTGCGAGTCTTCCGCCTCATAAATCCATATCGCGTCATACCTGCCCAGCGTA
>QEXZ01000084.1 GCA_003160755.1 Methanomicrobiales archaeon | reverse complement strand
TGCATACATCCTTGCCATTTTGTCTAAGCCCTCTACTTACCTTTTCTTAATCTATTTACCTTATCTTTCGCTTTGCATATAAATATTTTATGATGCTTTTCGCCATTAACATAATGATACCGGGATTTTTTAACAGCTCACGAAATACAAAGGAAGGATAATCCATATCCCCACGATTCGTTATTCGCTGTATCATATCGTATTTTGACAATGCCTGACATATCCTATCGAAGTCCTTATCGCCAAGTACACACCTCAACCGGTGAATCTTCAGTCCAAAAGCTATCTCCGCCCCTATTTCCTCCTGCCATCTTTTTTCGTATCCGTTCAGCAGCTCCATGTTTTTTTCCAGGCATGCTCTTGCTGCGGCTTCTCCCGCTATCTTACCGCACTTCATCCCGTAGTACACTCCTCCGCCTGTGATTGGCTTTACCTGAGCCGCTGCATCGCCGACCAGTAGTATTCCTGTACCATCCTCGGCTTTTACGGTCTTCTGCCTTTCCGTCGGAATGGGGATTCCCCCTGCAGTAAACTTTGATTGTGTGCCTTTGTATTTCTTCGCAATGACCGGGTGCCCGGATAAGATTCTTTTTAAAAACGGTAGAGGATTTGGATGCGGTGAAAACCTTTTGTCTATGCAGAGACCGATTCGAGCCGTGGTTTCGCCAATCGGGATGACCCATGCGAAGAAACCAGGCGCAATGGTTTTACCCACGAAAATATCTGCAACGGGTTCGTGTATTTCATACTGCCCTTCTATTTGTACGCAGTTCAGGAAGTTTTTTGTGACGGTTAGCCCTGCCATTCTGGCTATTCCGCTTCTCCAGCCATCAGCGCCAATGACCACGTTTGCCTTTATCTCGTTTTCCTCTTTTACGTCTGCATTGGTGGTATTAGCAGCAGACAGTATCGTTAGCTTTGCCCCCTCCCTCTTCCCCCCTTTCTTCACATGTTTTACTTTGCTGTTCAAAATTAACTCCGCACCTTCGTCCATTGCGGCTTTCGCCAAGTCCTTATCAAAAATATCCCGCCTTATAGCAAAAGCCCTCTTATCTGGAGATAGTGATTCTATCCTCAGCTCATGCGATTGCGAATGAACAATTGCCCCTTTCAACTCGCAGTTTACGAACGACCCGATGTTTTTCAGTTCGCTTTCTTCTATTGCTCTTTTGCTTATAAGCCCTGCACACTGGACAGGTTCGCCTATTGCGGAATGCTCTTCTATAATCAGCGTAGAAGCTCCCGCCTTTGCTGCATATTTCGCTGCCATACATCCCGCTGGACCGCCGCCTACCACGACAATATCGTATTCACGCATAAGCCCCCTCAAATCACGCATCCTTTTATATTTGAATACTTTAATTTAAAATTGAAAAGGGATGAAAGCGAAGAAGATAATAATAAAGGGAAAGGTTCACGATGTGGGTTACCGACTATTTCTGCTGAACGAGGTAGAAAGTCTGTTTATCGAGAACTTCGACGCAAGAAATGTTGTTGTGGACGATGAGCAACGTTTGGTTGCCCTGATTGGCGGACCAGAAGAAAAGATTAACGGGTTCACGGATTTTGTACAGTTGAATTACCCTCCTGATGCCTCGGTTCTTGCTGTAGAAGTGGAAGACTATACCGAAAAGGTAAGGAGTATTGAGTCTTTTCGACAGTCCTTTATGGTCTCACAGACGGCGAAATTAGTGCAGGCAGGTGTGGGAATGCTCGGGAAACAGGATATGGTGCTTGGGAAGCTGGACATGATGCTGGGGAATCAGGGTGCGATGCTTGGGAATCAGGGTGCGATGATTGGAAATCAGGATGCGATGATTGGAAATCAGAACAGAATGCTGGAGAAACAAGACGAAACGATAAATGTGATACGAGAGGAGAGTGAAAAGACAAGAGAAGTTATCGAAGGAAGGCTTGAAGAAGACGTTGAATGGCTTAAAGTAGAAATTAGTGAAATAAAAACGAGTCTCGATAAAGTGAAGGCAAAGGTCGGGATGGTTTGAAATTGGTGGTAAAAATGAAATCCAAAAAGTCTAAACAACCGAGAAAACAAAGGAAAGCAAGATACAATGCGCCTTTGCATGTAAGGCACAAGTTCATGAGTGCGCCCCTTTCCGAAGACCTGCAGGGCAAATACGCGAAGAGAAATGCCCCTGTGAGAAAGGGTGATACGGTAACGGTGGTTCGGGGTGACGATAAAGGTAAAGAAGGAAAGGTAAGGACGGTAGACTTAAAGCGCGAACGGATAACAGTGGAAGGCGTTGTCGTTGCGAGGTCTGATTTATCCGAAGTGCCACGGCCCATACACCCTTCTAATGTCGTGATAAAAAAGTTGGAACTAAAAGATAAGCTAAGAGAAAGCGCATTAACGCGATAGAAAAACCACAAGATTCCACGAGATTAACACAAAAAAAAATGAATCCGGGATTCATGATGCAGGATGCAAGTTTAGGGATGCTTCTTCAATTGTTCTCTCGCGAACATCTGTGTAATCTGGTGGTTAATAATTTTCGGAATGGCTATAATCTTGTGGTTAGCCATTTTGCAATGTTATCTCCCCACCACGTCCTCATACAGCTTCTTCGTTCTATTTATGGAAGGGTGCGCTTCGCCAAACTTAGCCTTTAAATCCCCTATTGCTTCTTCTATGCTCGTTCTCCTCGTTCCGTCAATCAGGTTATCCGCACATGCAACTATCTTCTCTTCGCGCGTCTCAGGCATAAAATTCGCAGGTGGCAACTCCATTTCCTTTGCCTCCTCCGCTGTTATTCCTGCGCCTATGTGCCTTTGAATTATCCTTACCACGGGCTCCTCCAGCCCCAACTCCTTTGCTATTTCTCCACCTACGAACCCGTGATTCAGACCATGCGAACGAGCTCTGCCCATGTCATGCAGCAACGCTCCCGTGAAAACCAGTTTTTCGTTTACGCTATCACGACCATGACCACGAGAACGAGCCTGACTTTCACGGCGGTTATAATCAAGAGCGATTTCCAACGCGAGTTCTGCAACCGCTATACAATGCTCCACAACCGATTCATCACATCCAACTTCCCTCAATAACTGTATGCAGTTGCCCCTTATCCTTTCTTTATCTCGCGCTTCCACTGCTCTATCTCTTCTATTTCCTCTTCTAACTCACTTATTAAATCCTGATTATCCACATATTCAAAATTTGAGTTGCATTCGTCACACCTGAAGTCTTTCGCTGCTGCTTCTTCAAAAGAAATACGCTGACATCCGCACTGGTAAAACACCCCTTTACGTTCATCTTCTAACTGGCTCTGTAATCCCGTTAGCATTCCATCCGCTTCGTCCCCCATTATCTTTTTTATATTGTCGTAATTGAAGTGCCACAGATATGTTATCCAGCCACTAGTATCATCACGTTCCGTCCTGTATTCGGCTATTCGGTTCTCATACAACGTGTATAAAACCTTTCTTACAGCAGTGAGTTTTGTATCGCTTAACTTTGCGATTCCCTCATCCGTTATTTCTCCCTCTGGGACGTTCTCCATTATCTTCATCCCTTCTTCCCCTATCATCTTCCTGAAATATTCCCGCACGATGAATTTGTTTGTCTCGAACATCAGTGATGTTTCACCATTAAGGAATATAACTTTTGATTAAATTAAACTTTCATAATTTATCTCTTTAACCCAACTCGATGTGAACACTTCAATCTATAGTCATTCCAGTAATAAATTGCAAACCACGAGATTTCACAAGAAACCTTTTCTTATGTGGGGTTCCACCCCACCACCCCGCAAGCCCTGTAAGGGCTTATAGAAAAGCTTTACCAAAAGAACATAATAATTTGTTTTTCTTTTAGCACAGGTTTTCTTTTTCCGCGAAGCATTTTTGATCAAACTTTTTCTAAAAGTTTGAAAAAGAAAAAGTGTTGTGTAATCTTGTGGTTACTTTTCAGAATCTCTACAAATACTTTTTCCTTATTTCCCCTGCTTTTTCTATCCCTATCTCCACCATTTCGGCTATCTGTGCTTCCTTTAGCCCGCCGCTGCCGCTCTTTTGCATTCCGGATAGCGTGCCATCGGCATTTGAAATCACCGTTACGCTGCTTGCAGCTGCGTTTCCCTCGTCGAAACTCGGGTCAACCAATATATTCCCCTCGATTTCTACCATCGTTACCGCAACAGGTGTATCCCGCATCGGGAGTGTGTTTTCACCTGTTAAGCCATATCGCTCATTAGGTATGCGGAGGTTCAGAAGAGAAGTAATGGCACCTAACGCAGCGGCATCCACCAGGTTACCGTTGTCATCCAACACATGTATATCTATAAAAACCATCCAGACCTTCTCTCCTTCTTCTATGCATAATTTATCCAGATCTATTGTTTCCGACCCGCGAATGCCACGGTCTACAACCCTCGCAAGTTGTATGCTGTTCTCATTCGGCGGTCCGGACTCAAACTTGGGTGATGCCAGAGGAACAAGCTCCGCATTCGTTATTATCACTCCTTTATCCGGCGTATCGGGGAAAGGTGTGCCAAGTTCGACTTTTACGCCTACTAAAACTTCCGTATCTCCTATTTTCACATGTGCTGAACCTTCTGCGCGTTTTATTACGTCGCGCTCTATGCTTATATCACGGTATTCGCGAAATCCTCTACCGTCTTCTCGCTTCCCGTTTCTCACCAGGTCGCATACATAATCAGTCCTTACATCATTCACGATTTCAAGTCCCATTTCTATTCCTCCTCCCTTTTGCTTTTGCCTTCGTAATTTTGATTATATCGCGTGACTAATGCCGCTCGCTGCAGCTCGTATATCTGATGACATGCACCCATCGCAAGCTTCAGCCCTCGTCCAAATTCTTCTTGTGTCATGCGACCATCCATTTGCAGCGCGGTTATCGTGTTTGTACGTGCGATCATCGCTATCGGCATATCCGCTTCTCCATTATTGTCTTCCGCAGCATTTAAATCCAGTACTACCTCTCCATTTATTTTACCTACGGCAATCGAAGAAACCAGGTCCTTCATTGGTATCCCGGCATCCGCGAGAGCGATAGAAGCCGCGTTTATCCCCGCTGTTCTCGTTCCTGCATCGGACTGCAGTAGCTCTACATAGACCTCTATTCCCATCTTCGGATAAAGCTCTCTCATGATAACCGGGTTAAATGCTTCGCGACACACCTTTGATATCTCCACGCTCCTTCTATCAGGTCCCGGTCTTTTTCTATCATCCGTCGAAAAAGGCGCCATATTATACCTGAATTTTACCACCGCCATTTTCGCATCTTGCGCGTGTCTCGGATGCATCTCCCTCGGTCCATATACTGCTGCTATCACCTTGTTATCACCTAATTCTAAGTAGCATGACCCATCTGCTCGTTTTAACACGCCAACTTCTATCTTTATAGGCCTGAGCTCGTCAAAACCTCTTCCATCCAGTCGCTTCCCTTCCTTTATAAGTTCTATTTCTTCTTTCATTCTCCTTTATCCTCTTAATTCTCTTTCTTTTTCTTTTCTAAAAGAATCTAAAAATTCCGCTACTCTATCTGTTAAACCCGAGGTATGAGATTCCCTCGCAATCTTTAATATCACTGTAGATGCGAGATCCATGTCATCCTCTTTACCCCGTATCCAAATACGACCATTCTTTGCAATGAATATAAAACAATTGCATTTCTCCTTTAGCATCTTTATCATCGAACCACTCCTGCCTATTACCCGCGGCACTTTAGTATGTGGTATTTCTATCAATCGCCCTCCTCTTCTCAGCTCAAAGTCTTCTTGTAATGCCAACTCTATCTTCATCAGCACGTTTACATCCATTACCTTTACCACCACCAAATCATCTACATTCAGATAGTCACTCATGTTGCCAAACTCTATTTTCTCCCTCGCTATTCCCGAAAGTGCGGACACGTGTAATCGCGCTTCATAAGGAGAGGCGAGGTCGACAATCCAAAACGGAAATGAAATCTCGGCTATTTTACCTATTATCACATCCCCATTTGATGGCTTATATTTCCCTGAAAGCGGTACTACTTTTATCTCCCCTCGCATATTCACGATGCCATATTGCGATGCATAAACCTTGCCTTCCTCAACATAAGTCCCTTCTCCTGCACGTTTCGTCTCTTCAGAGAGAAAATCCCCTGGAACCACGACTTGATACATGTCTCTTTCTTATTTCACCACCCTCGTTTGAACTTCACCCTTTGTTATAGCATTCAAAAAGGAGAAAAGGTCATCCCGCATCCCTGCGGGCACTTGCACCAGCGCGATGAACGAGCCATCGGCTTGCCATTCCTCCTTCGTTACTCCATAATTCTTCTTTAGTTCGTAGATTCGTCCTGTATATGCGGCGGGAACTTTTATTGCTACCTGTATCTCTTCGATTTTTATCGGTATTATCGGTCTTATTGCCTTCACGGTTGCACTCACCTGCTCGTCCACGGACTTAAACGGGTCAATGTGCACCTTTGCCTCTTTCATCGCGATCTCTATTCTTTGTGGTGGGTGAGGCGTGTTTGTCTTTGGGTTAATCGAAATTTGAGAAATTCGGTTTATCACCGCTTTCGTCTTCTCTTCCTGCTTTTTCTTCCTTTGCCCTGCTGTAAGCTGCACCTCCCCTTCTTTTACTATCTTCTTCGCTATTTCACGCACATCAGAAGTAAAAAACACGCGCATCAAATCGGCTTCTGTTGCTTTTTCACCTTTTGATGCGTTTTCAAATATCTCTTCCACCGCTAAAATATCTTCAATGTTCTCTTCAGCACCGCCTCTGAACAAGTCCGCCCTCTCGGGGTCTACAAGAACCTCAAAATTCTTCTTACCTGATTTATACCGTGCTACCACTGCCTTGTCCAGACTGACCATTTTATACCTATTCCCTACTTCTCCTTCCCCTTCCCTTCTCCTTCCGCTTTGCTTGTTCCTGTTCCCACAGCAGCATTTTTATTCCTTTTCTTCACTTTCGTTATGTACGGCTCTAACTCGTCGGCACTCAAAATCCTGAATTTCTTCTTCTCTAATTCTGCAATACCCGCATCAATGGTTGTTATGTCTATCTTCCCTTCTGTCAC
>QEXZ01000083.1 GCA_003160755.1 Methanomicrobiales archaeon | reverse complement strand
TCCGGGAGAAGTCCTATACGTATTGCATGCTCCGTGTTTGTAAAGTTCACGAACCCCCCCGCCAGAAAAATGCTGTCTATGTCCTCAAACTCGACCCCGTATCTTCGCAGCAGGACCTTTATGCCCACTGCCACGGCAGTTTTCGCGAGGTTTAACTGGTCAATGTCCTTCTCCAACAGCTTGATCCCTTCGGCTATTCTAAATTCTTTCTCAGCGCCATAGAACTTCCCTCTGCCATCAATCAGTTTCTTGTCCAGGAGTTCTGCCAGCGCGTCTATCAACCCGGAACCGCAAACGCCAACAGGAACGGCGGCATTGTCTATCGTTTTATATTTTACTTCACCGAAATTTTCTATTTTTACTTCTTTTATCGCACCGCTTACGCCACCAATTCCGCAGGCTATACCAGCACCTTCAAATGCCGGACCTGCTGCACACGACGTTGCAATCAATCTATCCTTATTCCCAAGTGCAATTTCTGTGTTGGTCCCAATGTCTATCGCCATGCATATCTTATCGCTCTCGGACTTATACATTTCCGTTGCCAGCACGACAGCCAGAGCGTCAGCACCGACAAAACTGCCTATCAAGGGCAGACCATAAACACGTGCTTCGGGATTTGCCTCGAGCCCGAGTTCTTTCGCCGTTTTGCTTACTGGCTTTACACTCAAAGGTTCGTAAGGGCTTTTGCCAAGCGACTCGACGGAATAGCCAAAGAACATGTCTCGCATTACCGGATTGCCGACAACCACCATCTCACAGACTTTGCTCGGCTCTGTCAGGGTTGCAATCAGTTCGTTCGCAGCGGTTCTGATTTCTTGTTCGAGTATGCCCTGCCCTTTTCTTGCAAATTCTATCCTTGAAATTACGTTGTTTCCGTATTTGGCCTGTGGATTCCCTCTTGATATAACAGAAGACACTTTTCCGCTCTCAAGGTCAATTAAATACACGGCAAGCGTTGTTGTCCCTATGTCAAGAGCGATGCCGTATATCTCCCCGGTATATTCGCCTATATCTTCCGACTCGCAAAAGACTCTTTCTCCCTCTATGTGCACAAAGGGCTCAAGAGCGATTTCCTTATATTCTCCTGATTCTAAAACGTAGTATGTTCTTCTTGGCACTCGGACGTAAATAGGGTTGTCTGTATTTGCTACTCGCGCCTGGCATGCAAGCCGGTGCGTATCGTCCTGTATAAATTTATTTTCTAACTCGGTTCTTTCCGACAGTGCTCCGGGGGCGCACTCGACCTCGACCAGGCACTCACCACACTTACCCTCACCACCGCATGAGCAATTTATGTCTATTCCCAACTCCTGCAAATAGGAAAGAATGGTCCTTCCCTCGACGAGTTTTGCTTCTTTTCCGTACTCCGTGAATATGATGTTCATGATCGCATTATCTTAAACGTAAAGAGTTTACCACCATAAATTAAAAGAAAAAACATATCTGTAATTATAAAAGTGATAAAAATGGGCGTGAATGTTGGTAGAAAGCTGAAGGATGCGGGAAAACAATGGGTAATCGAGGACGCCGAAAAGAAGGGTGTTTACTGGCCTACGGAACGAATGAAGGAAAAAGCGTATTTCAGCGATGAGAAAATCTATGCTGAAGCGAGTAAAGACGCAAAAGGTTTTTGGGCGAAACAGGCGAAGGCGTCCATTGACTGGTTTGACGAATGGGATGCGGATAAGGTAGTAGAGTTAGAACCTCCGTATTTCAACTGGTTTGTAGGAAATAAGACAAATCTATCCTATAACTGCATTGACCGACATCTGGAGGAAAACAGGAATAAAGCAGCGCTTATCTG
Organism: Methanomicrobiales archaeon; assembly: GCA_003160755.1. Taxonomy (GTDB): domain Archaea; phylum Halobacteriota; class Syntropharchaeia; order Alkanophagales; family Methanospirareceae; genus QEXZ01. Next base: position 5,315 of record QEXZ01000083.1, on the reverse strand, counting down.
GGTGCCGGAACCTGTGGATGAAGCCAAACAAGTCCTGACGTACATGGATCTGTACAGAGAAGTGAACAAGTGTGCAAACGCTTTAAAAGGTCTCGGAGTAAAGAAAGGGAGCCCCGTGACCATCTGGATGCCGATGATTCCTGAGACTGCAATAGTTGCTTTAGCCTGTCAGCGAATGGGAGCATGGCACTCAATCGTGTACACCGCATTTGCACCTCACGCGGTGCAGGAAAGGATGGAAGATGCGGAATCAAAAATTCTTATCACCGTTGATGGGTTCTACCGACGTGGAAAACGGATAGAGTTAAAAAGGCGAATAGATGAAGCGCAGGTTCTGGAGAAGGTCGGTGCAGAGAACTGTGTGGTGGTAAGGAGACTGAATAGCGAGGTAGAAATGAAAGAAGGCAGAGATATTTATTACGATGAACTGATGAAGGGTGTAGAAGCTTATTGTGACCCGGAAATCATCACATCTGACGATTATGGGTTTCTGCTCTACACTTCTGGGACGACAGGCAAACCAAAGGGAGTTATGCACTCCTGCGGTGCTTATAGTGTTGGCGTGGCGTTGACAATGAAACTTGTCTTCGACTTGCATCCCGAGGACCTCTTCTGGTCAACAGCAGATATAGGCTGGATAACGGGGCATTCTTATGCCTTATACGGCCCTTTACTTGTCGGTGCAACGTCATTATGGTATGAGGGCGCTCCGGATTATCCTGATGCAGCAAGATGGTGGGAACTGATAGAGAAATATGGCGTTACTATATTTTATACGGCGCCGACAGCAATAAGAGCGTTACGAGCCGCGGGCGATAAATGGGTTGAAGGACACGACTTCTCCTCGTTAAGACTTTTGGCTTCTGTCGGTGAACCCATTGACCCGGATACGTGGAAATGGTTCTTCGAGAAGATAGGAGAACGTCGCTGCGCATTGATAGATACATACTGGCAAACCGAAACGGGAGGAATAATCCTGTCTTCACTCCCCGGGATAGGGCCTTTCGTTCCCGGTGTAGCCGGTCCTGCACTTCCGGGTGTGCATTGCGACGTTCTGGATGAGACGGGTGAGCCCATGAACCCCGGGGAATCGGGGTATCTCGTGGTAAAAACCCCGTTTGCGCCTTCTATGCTTCGTGGGATGTACAAGAAGCCGGAGAAATATGTGGAAGAGTACTGGAGCGAATACGGCACGGAAATATATTTTGCAGGCGATGGCGGAATAAAAATGGGTCTGGAAATAGGAGGTCAGCCTCTGATAAAGATTACCGGGCGGATTGACGATGTCATGGAGGTCGCAGGACACAGGTTAGGCACTGCTGAGATAGAGGACGCGGTAAGCGACTTGGAGGAGGTGGTGGAAGTTGCAGTGGTAGGGAAACCGGATGCGATAAAAGGAGAAGTGCCTGCTCTTTTCGTGATGCTGAAAAGAGGTGTCGAAGTGCCCAAAGCCCAGATGGACAGAAAAATAGTGAAAGCAGTGAGGGAGAAAGTGGGTCCGTTAGCAACTCCGGAAGTCGCTTATTATGTCGCTGACGTGCCAAAGACCGAGAGTGGAAAAATAATAAGACGGTTTCTAAAAGGTCTTGTCAGGAATGAAGCACTCGGAGACATGACCACCGCACAGAACCCCGAATGTCTGAAAGAGCTTGCGGAGGCCACAAGATATCGCGGTCCACAAAAGATACCGGGATATAACGCATAAGGCTGAAGGCACAGTCGAATTTGCTATTGAAATTGCTAAATCCTTAAATTTCACCGCAGAGCACACGGAATTAGAGGTTTAGCTTATTAGCGGTTCAGCTCGTTAGCTAAAACGCCAAACCGCTATCCTCTGCGCTCTCCGCGGTGATAAATCACTACGTTATTTCATTGCTGCCTCTGCCTCAATCTCAACTTCTTCCTTTCCTATTACCGTGCCCTTTACATACCGTGAGATCGTCACGCCCATAAATGATAGAATAATCGCACCAAGTAGGGATAAGAAGAGGTATAGATAGCCCAGAAGGTGATGGTTTCCCGCTAACAAGATTACGCATTCGCTCCCACCCCACAGAATTAGTCCAGAAGCAATTACTGAGAATAATATAGCCCACTGCCTGACTATTTTTTCCCCTTCTATGAGCATATTCATCATCTTCCCAATCAGAGGTGCGAGTGCAGCCCCTACATACCACCATATCGCCCCCTTGATGTAGTACACCATATCCACTAATATACTCTCACTTGTTTCGGGCATTTCCATAATACCCTGAAAACTGCCAGCTATGAGCAGTACAAGGGCGCAGATGTAAGTGACAAACGAGATTTTACCGCTGTATAACGCCTGCTTCATGTCCTCGATGAAGTCCACCATAACATTCTCATGGCCTAATCCCTTGAGCAGTATGTAAATACCCAAAAATGCCAATATTATGCCTACCGCTTTGTCGGACAGGTTAAACACTAAAGAAAGAGCTAACAGGAATAAAATAATACCCACAGGTGGCAAGAAAGTACGTGAAAACTTCGGGTCCTCAAATAATCGCTTTATCAGATAAAAAGTGCTTTCCAGTTGCTCACTCTGCTTCACCACTACTCGCCTCACCGAATCTATCTTCACTCGAGACCCCAGTATTGGAATAATCCATTCGTCCTCGGCACCGTCACTCACGAGAATCGCCGATTCAACCGCGGTTTTTGACAGAACCTTTTCTAATTCTTCACCTATTTTTCTATCTGCATCTACACCCGCGTTTTTGTCACCTGCGACCAAGACGATTTCCACCCTGGCATTTTCTTCCGTTGACTTCAACTGTTCGCACAGTCTTATTGCTTCAAATATTGCATTTACATCCGAATCTTCGGGGTCTGCAAGTGCTAACTTTGTCGCCGCCGATAAACTCGCCTCTTTACCTATAATAGGCGTCTTTAATCCCGCTTTCTCACCTATATCATTATCTCTATCTACACAAATAACAAGCGTCTTAATTTCGGACCCTACCGTTCTGTTCATCTTATTTATAAATTCTATTTCTCACTTTAATATATAAACTTTCTTTCTTATCAAAACAAGAAAATAAATTATTAACGCAGATTAACACAGATGATAAAAATCAATAAAACTAAAATAAATCTGTGTAAATCAGTGTCTTAAATAGAAGGAAGTTATACATTATATACAACGAGATAAAAATATCAGCGGGGTAGGGTAGTTAGGAGATCCCGTCGGGCTCATAACCCGGAGATCGATGGTTCGAATCCATCCCCCGCTATTCCAACACTTTTTCTTTTTTAAAAAAAGAAAACCTGTGCTAAAAGAAAAACAAAAAAAGTTCTTTTGGTAATTTTTTTTTTTCTAAGAAAAGATTTCTTGTGAAAATCTGTGTAATCTTGTGGTTAGCTAAACAAAAACGGGAAAGACACAAAATGATAATTAACGCTGACCTGCATATCCATTCACATTATTCGGCAGCTACTTCTCCTCGTATGGATTTACCCACGCTGGCGAAAGAGGGTACAAGAAAAGGGATACATCTGCTCGGCACCGGTGATTGTTTACATCCGAAATGGTTAAAAGGGATAAAAGAGCTGGTGGAAAGGAGCGGGATTTTTTACTTTACGGGTAAGGACAAGGGCAAAAGCAAAAATACAAGTACCGATTTTGTGCTTACGGTGGAAGTAGAAGATATGAGAAGAGTGCATCATTTGCTCATACTGCCTGCCATCGCGAAGGCGGAGGAATTATACGAGTCGTTCAGCAGGTATTCGCGGGACATTGATTCGGATGGCAGACCTTCACTGAGACTGAGCGGAGAGGAAATAGCAGAACATGCGAGGGATGCAGAAGCCCTTATAGGACCATGTCATGCGTTTACGCCCTGGACGGCTTTATACGCATACCATAATTCGCTGCAGGAGTGCTACGGCGACATGGTGGGATACGTTTCTTTTGTGGAGCTGGGTTTGAGTGCGGATTCGTCCTATGCGGATAGAATAGAAGAGTTAAGGGAGCTTACGTTTTTGACTAATTCTGATGCGCATTCGCCTTACCCCATTCGGCTGGCGAGAGAGTTCAACCGGTTTCAAGTGGCGGACACGAGTTTTGACGAGTTGAAAGCAGCAATAGAGCGAAAAAGAGGCAGAAAGCCCGTGCTTAACGTGGGTGTGCCGCCAGCGGAGGGTAAGTATAACGAGAGTGCATGTATTAGATGCTATAAGCATTATCCGCTCACCGAGGCGATAATAAGGAAATGGAGATGCGACTGCGGCGGTTTGATAAAGAAAGGTGTGCGTGACCGAGTAAGTGAACTTGCTAATTGCAGCAGCACGCATCCCGAACACCGACCCCCTTATTTGCATTTGATACCGCTGGCTATGATAATTGGACTGGCATTGCATAAGTCCACAACTTCAAAAGCCGTGAATACGGTATGGGAATCGCTATTAGCTGGATTTGGCACCGAAGTTAACGTTTTGGTGGATGCTCCGATGGACGATTTCCATACTAATACTGCTAATTTTAACTTGGATGCCCGTGTAATAGAGGCGATAAAAGCGTTTAGAGAGGGAGAAATACGGGTAATACCCGGTGGCGGGGGTAAATATGGGAGTATAGAACTGAAAACGAAAGAAAGTGAAGAAGGGAGAGAAAAAGACGAAGGGATAGTGGTGGAGGAAGGAACAGGAAGAGGACAGAGGGGGCAGCTTTCTTTGCTTGATTTCTGATTATGATTTTGCCTTACACAAACATTTCCTAAAGGTTTAGTTGGGAAAAGGCATCATAAAAAAAAAACTATAATGGCTTGAGGTAAGGACAATAGGTAAGAATTTTGGGTACTCTTGCAAAACAAAACTTTTTCTTTTTTGAACCCTTTCTAAGAAAAGGTTTGTGCCTGAGTCGTGAACAACCTCAATCAAAGAATATTTTTTTTTATCATCTTTCTACATTTTTGTTTATAATATGTGAAAAATTTAAAACAGATTTGAAATATATTTTACAAATCATGAAGAGAAAATTATCAACTGTAGAAAGGTTTAAGTATTATTTTTGAAAATGAAAAAGTATGAAAAAAGGAGAGTTTATTACGATAGTAAGGTTATGGGGCTTTACTTCCACATTACTTATGTCAGTCGTGCTTTATGTGACTTTCCTGTCAATTTTTTTAACCGAAGAAAAAGCAATTTATGTGGCTGTTAACGATTATGGAGAAGGACTAATTTGACAATGTCATATTAGCATCAATTTTAATAAAGATGTTTCTTGGGCATTGCGATAACATGATTATAATCCCTGAAATATTTTTTAACCAATCTGAGCTTGTCACGGAAAAGAA
>QEXZ01000082.1 GCA_003160755.1 Methanomicrobiales archaeon | reverse complement strand
AATCCATGCTTTCTCTTATCTTTATCGTTGAGTCACGCACCTTTGCAGACCTCGTTATGTTCCCGCCCACAATAATGACGTCGGCACCCAGATTCACCGCTTCTGATGCCATTTCCGCATCTACACCACCCGCTACTGCTAATGGTGTGCTTATCGCAGCCGATACGTTTTCCAAAAGACTTAACGCATCCATTCCCCGCATTTGCTGGTCTATTCCCACGTGCACACAGACGTAATCCACACCCAGCTCTTCCAGCTCCTTCGCTCTCCTCACCGGGTCTTCGGTGTTCATTATATCTGCCATAACGGCCACACCGTATTTACGAGCGGATTTTACCGCCTCTTCTATCACGGCGTTATCGGCAACCGCAAGTATAGAGACCACCGAAGCGCCGGATTTCGCTGCCATCTCCATTTCTATCGCACCCGTGTCCATCGTTTTCATGTCTGCAACGATATTCACTTCGGGAAAAACATCTTTCAATGCCCTTATTGCATTCATTCCTTCACTTTTTATCAGCGGTGTTCCCACCTCTAACCAGTCAGCGCCGCCTTCCACACTCTCTTTCCCTATTTCTATCGCCCTTTTCAATTCGAGCACGTCAAGGGCGACTTGCAGTATTTTCCGCTCGTTCTTTTCCTCCATGCTCACTATTAGGCTTTTTGTGAAAATAAATTATAGACACAGATTAACACTCGTGGGCTCTGCCCACATTCCCGCAAGCATTGAAAGGGCTTAATTAACACAAATGCTAAGAATCAACACGGTTAGACTAAAATAAATCTACGTCTTTGTTTTTCTTTTAGCACAGGTTTTCTTTTTTCTAAAAAGAAAAAGTGTTGTGAAATCTCGTGGTTTATTACCTTACTTCTGGGCTTGGGCTTGGGTTTCAGATTTTGGGAGTAGCACAATGCCTTTATCCGTGATATCAAACAGCATGTAATCAAGGGGGATTTTGGTATTTCGTATTTTAACGATGTCCATCACCCTTTCTCTCGTATCAACATAAGGGTTGTCTCGTTTCATTAATTTAATTGCACCATAAACCGAATACATCATGACGTTGTCAGTCAGTTTCGCTACTGTTTCATCACAGATGACGAGTGACGTGCATTTCAGTCCGTCCAATTTAAATACAAGTGAATCTAACTGTTCCCTTAATTTCGGCATGGGGATTCCAATTACAAACGCACCGACATTATCCATAATGATAACATCTGCTACATCGTTTTCTTCCTCGTGGATGCCGATGCCGACGCCCCCTGTTGAAAGAAAAGGCAACCCGCCTTTCTCGCGAATATCAGAAAGTATATCCATAAGATTTTGATACGACTTTTCTATTCGCATCTCTGCTGGCATTCTAGCATCAGCCTCAGCCTCTGCCTTTTCCGCTCTCTGCTCTAAAACCCCTATTATCTGTAATAACCCTTTCTCTTCATACTCGGCCAAATCCCACCCAAAACTCTTTGCCTGAGCTTTTAAGTCTTCTGGAGTTTCCTCCATCGCTATGTAGATGCATCTCAGACCATCTTTGCAGCAGGCGTTCAAAAAATGTAACGCTAATATCGTCTTTCCTGTTCCTGCATCGCCGGATACGAGAAAGCTCTTCCCTTTGGGATATCCTTGAATTAAGGCATCAAGTTCATCTATTCCCGTTGATAGTCGTTCCATATTCTTCACCTCTTTACCTTTATTTTTTTTATTTAAATTTAAATTTATATTTAATACTTCTCCCTATTTAAACTTTGCCATACACTTGAATATTTATAATACAATAATCGTCCTTATTCCCGATTGTCTTGATGAGATTCACGGCAACAGTTGTGAATACTTTTGTTGCAAGTCGTGAGAATATCCCGCGGCAGAGCATGCATAATACCGGGTTTCTCTGTGCCTGTGCTCCCCAGGGACAGGCATTGCCTTTTACAACACATTCTTTGTCATCTACGCTTTCTATCTCAAAGTCGCCACCCAGCTTGTTCATTATTTCACAGAGAATCTTTCCTAAGATGTTTAGGTTAACTTCTTCAACCTCTGCTAAGTGCTTCTTCCACAGAACCATTTCGATGCTGCTACTCATCTGATGAATGAACATATTCACCTTCTCGGGGTGAGCGCCCATCAGTAACACGGGTATGGCATCCGTGAGAATGGTTCTTAGCTCTGATTGGGCTTCTAACATCTTTTTTCGCCTTCTTTCGGTGAGGTCTCTTATGATCGCTTGTACCCCAACTGTTTTCCCTTCCCTCTTGATCTGGTTCGCATTATAATCTACATAAATCGGCTCTTCTAACTTGGTTAGCATCCGAAACTCGTAGTATTGAGGAATCTCCTCCCCTGATAGCCTTTTCCTGAAGTTTTCTGTGATTATGGCTACATCTTCAGGATGAATGAGCGTGCTAAAGTGAAGCTTTTTCGCTTCCTCCATCGTGTAGCCTACCATCTCACAGAATTTCGGATTGACGAACCTCAAATAACCTGTCGGCTCAATAACTATCACCGCATCATTGGCATTGTCTACCAACTTTCTATATTTCTGTTCTGATTCTTTCAGCATTTTGTTGGCTTTTTCCAGGTCCAGCACCTTCTTCTCAAGCTTTTGTATCAGCCGCTCACTGTACAGCTTCATGTACTCCTGCTCTTCCAGTGGCTTTTCAGGTGGTTTGAGCTCGCTCTTCGCATATTTTTCAAATGTTGCCTTTACAATTTTGATAAACTCATCCGGTTCGATGGGCTTCACAATATAACCTGCTGCACCAATGCTCAAGGCGAGTTCCCTCGACTTCTTATCGGTGTATTCGGCACTGTAGAATAGGACAGGTATATCTTTCAGCTTTTCATCACTTTTCAGCGTCCTGCAAAGCTGGAAACCATCCATCCTGGGCATAAGAACATCAGTAATAATCATATCCGGTGGGCTTGCCCGCACCTTTTCAAGAGCTTCAACGCCGTCACTGGCAGTCTCCACACCGTAGCCGTATCCCTCTAGGAGCTTCTGAAGTAAGTATCTATTCTGTTTCATGTCATCTACGGCTATTATTTTCACATTATTACTCCAGATATTTTCTTATCTTGTCCATAAATGTTTCCGGATTTATTGGTTTTGATAGATGTCCATCGCAACCAGCGTCCAAAGCTTTTTTCTTATCTTCCGCCATCGCATACGAGGTTAAAGCGATAATCGGCACGGATTGATACCCCGCCAGTTTTCGAATTCTACTGGTTGCTTCATAACCATCCATTTTTGGCATCTTAATGTCCATGAGGATCAAATCCACCAGTTGCCTCTTTGCAGCTTCTACGCCTTCCAAACCGTCGGTAGCTGTAACCACCTCCAAGCCATTCTTTTTAAGGATGAACGAGACGAGGTATCTGTTCTTTTCATTGTCATCCACTACCAATATTTTTTTCATTATACTTGATTACACAGATTAATATATTAACCTTTTTACCTGGCAACTTTTATTACCAAAATTCACTAATAACCCCACGCGAAGTCCAGATACTTTTAAATAAAACAACAACCGATTATCCGTTCTGTAAGTGGATCCCTTTCTTTCATCTGTGTAATCAAACATATTTAATGGGCAGTGTAAAGGTGAAGGTACTGCCCTTGCCATACTCACTTTCCACCCGGATATCGCCATTTAAGAGCCGGACAAGATTCCTGACGAGGTACAATCCAAGCCCTGTTCCTTTTTCCTCAGAAACTGTGTACTCCAATTGTACAAATGGCGCAAATAATTTGTGAATGTCTTCTTTATTCATCCCGACACCGGTATCCTTCACCATGACTTCAATATTTTTATCTTTTTCTATCGCTTTGACTTCTACCTCTCCCACTTGTGTAAATTTGATTGCGTTGTTCACCAGATTGACCAGAATCTGTTTGAAACGCCGTTCATCACTTACCACAGTTATGTCAGGCATCTCCCAGATAAGTTCTACCCCTTTATCTTCTGCCTTTGGCTTAAGACTGTCTCTTACCTCTATCCCTGTCTCAGCAAGATTAAATTCTTCGAGATCAGGTTCCAATTCACCCGATTCTATTTTGCTGATGTCCATGAGGTCGTTGATGAGAGCCAGCAAGTGCTTTGAACTTCCATAAACCATTTCCAGTTGCGTCTTCTGCTCATCGTTGAGTTCTCCGGCGAGTCCCTGTAAAATGATGCCGGTGAAACCGATGATGGAATTGAGCGGGGTACGCAGTTCATGGCTCATGCTCGCCAGAAAGATGGATTTTATCTGATTGGCACGCTCTGCCTCCTCTTTTGCTTTTTTGAGCTCTGTGGTTCTCTCTTCTACCTCCTTATCAACCCCTTCTTTTGCCTCTTGCAGCTTATAATGTGCTTCTTTCAGTTCCCTATGCGACTTCTCTATGTTTTCTGCCATCTGATCGAAACTCGCGGCCAGTGTTCCTATTTCATCATCTCGGTATACCTTCATCCGCATTGAAAAATTTTCTGGATCCATTTCTTTTACGGTTTCTGTAAAAGCTTTAAGTGGGTCAATAACAGCGTGCCTCGTAAGAGGATAAAGTACAAGCCCTGTAAGAACAAAAAATCCCATTAAACCAAAGACTAAAGCTCCGACGGTTGTTCGGATTTGCTCATTGATGTATTCTTTCGAAAAACCAATCTCAAAGCTCCCGATTACTTTACCATTACTCGTTATATTGCACTTTTTCACATCTAAATCTTCTACGTGAACATTCTGCTCGGCAGCCGATCTGATTAGAGTTCCGCTATCATCGAAAACGGCAATAGATGCAATACCTTCATAGGTTAGAGATGAAGTTATTGCCCGTTCTACCTGCTTGTAATCATACAAATCTAACATAGGCGCCAGAGAATAAGATAAGGATTCTACCGCAGCCTCTTTATCGACTTCATACCTATCCGTCATTTGCACTTCCACAACTTGATAAACTATAAAAGCAGAAACTACTGTACAGAGAGCAGTGATGATAAGAACAAACAAGATTGTCTTTTTCTTAAGACTGTTTATCTTTAATTTTTCTTTCATTTCCTTCCCCCCAAAAAGCTGTTAAATTCCGGGATATATTCACTCCTTTTTCTTCCATACTCTACTGCATTTTTAGGTTGCAACATATTTAGATTATCTATGGTAGGTATCCCATCAAGAGGTGTTACATCTCCCCGGATAGAATATTTATAGTTTAAACGTTGCATGAGTTCCTGACCTCTTTGGGAAAGGAGAAAATCCAGAAGCTTCTTTGCTTCTTCTGGGTGGTCTGTCTGATTAATAATGGCGACTGGATTAAGGATGAGCGGGATACCTTCTTCGGGATATATCCCCCTGATAGATGTTCCCTTTTTTACCCTGTAATTGTAAACGGTGTGAATGCTGAACTCGCCTGCAATATCGATTTCTCCTTCAAGAAGCGCATCGGCTAATTCTTCGGTCCTGTAATATATTTTTGGGTTTTGAACAGAAAGCAGCTCTTCCCAGAATTCCACCCCTAGTTTTTCTCGCAGTATGTAATACTGACCGTACTGAGAGCCGGCAGTATTGATATCTTCCAGTCCAATTCGTCCCCTCCATCTATCGTCTAAAAGGTCTGTCCAGTGCTGCGGTAGAGTATTTATTCGGCTTTCGTCGTATGCCATGCACATTCCAAATGCCGCAAATACTGCCCAGTAGTCCGGGTCCTTATATTCTTCTGGATAATATTCATAGTACGGGGTGGTGTATTTCATCAGATGCCCCTGATTCTTTAATTCGATGAAGGTCCCAATATCGGCAATGGTTACGACATCTGCTTCTGTTTTACCCTTTTCAATCTCCGACATCAATCTTTCTCTGACAATAAAAGTGGAATTTCTGACAATCTTAACGTCAATGCCCGTTTCTATTCTAAAGGCATTTGCAATCCTATCTGCATGTACTTGAGGTATTGAAGTGTACCAGGTTACAGTGCTGGTTGTTGGCGTAGCGTTTACTACTATTTCTGGTTTGAGTTTATTATCCGTACCTGCGATATAAAAATATGATTGAGCAAAACATAGTCCTGAAAAAATTATCAGTAGAACCACCCAACTAAGCTTATTCATTTTTCTCTCCTTTCACGTGTACCCATACCCTTCACCAAGATTAAGTTTGTTCTCAAGCTTAAAATACTTATTGCTATGCTATCCTTTCAAAATCCTAAATCCTAATACCAAAACAAACTTTTTTGCAAGCAAAACCCGGCTTTCGGTTTGAAGTATTCGAACTCCACTTATTAGAACGATGGATTGTATTAACGCTACCCAGGATGAGAGAGTATAATACTACGAACTTCCTTGAGGGCTTTAACCCCCCCTGATTACACAGATTCTCACGAGCCCACGATAATAGGGGTGAGGTTTTCTTTGGCTATTCTAACCACCATTGCTTCTTTTTCTTGCTCCTGCTATACAAATACGGTTTAGGAATTTGTAACCCTCACTAAACCGCTAAACCGCCAAACCGCTATCTTCTCCTTCTTATCCTCTCTTCTCCCACTTATGCAAATCAAGCACCTGAGAAAGCGTCTTACCACCCTTTATCTCCTCTCTTATTCGTTCCTCGTTTTTCCATACTTCCTTCGCACGCCTTGCGATTTCATACGCATGCTCCTTTGGAACAACTACAACGCCATCGTCATCACCTATAATCCAATCCCCATGGTTCACTTCCTGCCCACCGCATTTTATCTCCGCATTTAGTTCTCCGAAGCCCTTTGGCTCCCCTGCATTCGGCACCACGTATTTAGTGAAAACCGGGAATCTTATTCGTCTTATTTCCGCTATGTCACGCACCGCACCGTCTATAACCACACCTGCAATTCCTTTCTGGCGGCAGCTCCATGATGCGAGTTCACCCCATATAGCTACGTCCTTCGAACCTGCGTAAACGACTATTACTTCTCCTCGCTTCGCCACGTCCGTTGCCCCTACCGGCTTCGCCCAGTCGCCCTCAAACGTCTGCACGGTTACCGCCTTGCCCACGAGCTTTATATCCTCAAATACCGGTTTTATTCCCTGCATTACTCCTTTACGATGCATTGCATCCGAAATGTTCGGTGTGGACACCTGCATAAACAACTCGAAAATCCGGGCATCCAACGTTATCGTTCTCTTCTTCGCATCCTTTGTCTCTTCTTTTCCTACCGTCCCCCAATCCATGCTTTCTCTTATCTTTATCGTTGAGTCACGCACCTTTGCAGACCTCGTTATGTTCCCGCCCACAATAATGACGTCGGCACCCAGATTCACCGCTTCTGATGCCATTTCCGCATC